>CAMAHO010000142.1 GCA_945834545.1 uncultured Lachnospiraceae bacterium
GGGAGCAGGTCGTGCGAAACAATCCGTAGGTATCATAATAAGGGACTTTTGACTCTAATATCATAACAAAATACCTGTTAGTTTGAGTATGGGAGCTAACTCTTGAATTATTAGCCTTCTTCTATTAAAATGATGTTATGTTTAAAATTGCTTATGTAAGATAACTATGGATTGTTATCATGATCTGCTCACACAATCTAGTATCATTATTTGTTGGAAGGATAAGAGATAGATGATAAAGAAAACGATACGCGTTTCTGCTTTTTTGATTTTATTATTGCTTATGTTTTACGGCACATTTCAAGTCATTCGATGGAAGGATACTGCCGGAGATTATGTATCTTCCGTAAAGATGTTGTACAACACTGAGGATGATTTAGTGGATGTTGTTTTTGTGGGAAGCAGTCACTGCTATTTGGGAATGAATCCTGCTGTTGTCTGGGATGAATACGGTATGGCAGCCTTTGATATGTCTATCTCCGGAATGGATAAAGACTCTGCATATCACGCCTTGAAGGAATTATTAAAGACACAGAAGCCTAAGGTTGTGTATGTGGATTTATATCCTTTAACCTTTAACAGACATTTGGTGGTGTCTAATGTGTACCGAAATATGTTGGGACTCAATTTATCCAAAAATTCTTATGAATTAGTGAGAAAATACCAGCCGGATGATGGCTGGGAAAATTATGTCCTTCGTTGGCCGATTTTACACACAAGGTATCGGGAGTTAAAGAGAGAAGATTTTGTGGTATCGGATATCAATCAATTTGGACGAGGACAGAATATGGGATTTGTAGTGAAACCCGGTGCCCGTCCCACTACCTGTGACACAGACGAGACAATTCAGTTAAGCGAAAAAAATCAGCAATGGTTGGTAGACTTTTATGAGCTTTCCAAGGAATATGATTTTCAACTGGGATTTATCGTGATTCCTTTTTATTTCCAAGATGAGGAACAGAAGACGATTAACAGCGTAAAGGCGTTTGCGGAAGAGAGAAATATTGATTTTCTGGATATGAATCGAATTGATATAGGGTTGGATTATAATGCAGATTTTGTGGATGTAGACCATTGCAACTATTTTGGGTCAAAGAAGGTCACAAAGTATGTGGGGGAGTATCTGAAGGAACACTATGACTTGGCGGACCACAGAGGAGATCCCAGATATTATCAATGGGTTTTGGATTCCAATTATAATAATCATCGCCTGTATCAATACGAATTAAGTAACGCTTCTATAGCAGACGGGAGCTATAATGAAAAACTGACAGAAGGAAAAGACCAATTGATAGTCTATTCTCTAAACGGCGAGTATGATTCAGGGGAAGATAAAATCTATCCGATTTTAGCTGGTTTTGGAGTGACCTTGGAGGATTACAGAAAAGGAGGAAAATGGGTATTCAATGATGGAGAGCTGTTAGCTAGATTCCCCGCCGGCTCAACGGAGGAGTTCTACTATGAAATCAATGAAAAGGATACCTTACGAATACAGGCCGGAAACGAGGATATATTTGATGATATAAAGTTTAATACAAACCAATATGTAACAATTTATAATGGTTTGGGGATTTATGTTTACGACAAGGTATTAAAGGATGTTATTTCTGTGTTGGGAGTAAATTAAAAGCTGTGATGAAATCAGCAAGGATAGTGAAGGAGAAGGCAATTCATGGAACAGCAGAACCCGGAACAAAAAAGCGATTTTATGAGAGAGACCATAAAAGGTCGACCTATCAGCAAGAGAAAGTTGTTTAAGAGTACAATTACCACGCTGTTTCTAGCCCTTTTATTTGGCTTGGTGGCTGGGTGCACATTTTTGTTTCTGCAGCCTTTTCTGACGAATATGATTCAAGGTCAAAAGGAACCGGAGACACAGCATATCACTTTTCCTGAGGACCCGGTGGAGATGGAGCCGGAGGAAATGCTGGCAGAGAATTTGGAGGAAGAAGGAGAAGAACCGGAGCCAACTCTGAATATGGAACAGATACAGGAGATGATTAAGGATATACCTGTAAACATAGATAGCTATACAAAGATGTACGGTGCTCTATCGGACTATGTAAATGAAATTAAGAAATCTATGGTAACAGTAACCACCATAGATTCCGACATTGACTGGCTGAACAATGTACAGGAAAAAACAAATTCCACCAGTGGAGTCATCATTGCGAATAATCAAAAGGAGCTCCTTATCTTATCCTTTTATGAGAAATTGAAGGAAGCCAATCAAATAACCGTTAAGTTTAACGGTGGAATTCAAGCCTCCGCAGAGTTGTTCGGGTATGATGCTGACACCGGACTGGCTGTATTACGAGTAGCCCTTTCCAATATGGGTACCCAATACTGGGCAGACAATGTGTCTATTGCAGTTTTAGGCTCTACAAAAATTCGTAATCTGGAGACGAAACCGGTGATTGCCCTGGGGATGCCTATGGGAGTGGAGGATTCTGTGGGTTATGGAATGATAACCGCCACGACAGGCCAGGTGCAGTATACCGATGCCAATTACCAGATTTTACAGACGGATATCTTTGGAAGCAAGGATGCCACCGGAGTGTTGTTTGATCTGCAGGGAGAAGTGATCGGTATCATTACAAATCATAAGTCAGAAAACATGGAAAATGTAATTATGGCTTATGGGATTTCTGACCTGAAAAAACGGATGGAAAAGCTGTCAAACAATGAAAGCATACCTTATATTGGTCTACAGGGAACCCTTGTTTCCTTGGATGCAAACAGACAATTGGGTATTCCCTACGGAGCATATATACAGGATGTGGAGATGAATTCGCCTGCTATGAAGGCCGGTTTCTTACCGGGAGACGTGATAACAGAGATGAACGGTCAGCTGATTTTAGCCTTTTCAGACTACACAAAGGTGCTGTATACCACCAAGCCTAAGGAAAAGGTTAGTATCACGGCATATCGTTTGGTGCAGGATGAATATAAAATAATGAAAGTGGAGTTAGAGACAGATGAAGTACATTAAAGAGTTAACAGACGGCGACAGAGTATTTGACATTTATTTGTGTAAAACAAAGACTTCTGCCGTCACCAAGAACGGTAAGGCATACGAAAGTGTTACCCTGCAGGACAAAACAGGTTCGATAGATGCAAAAATATGGGAACCGAATAATCCGGGTATTGCTGAGTTTGAGGCTATGGATTATATCGAAGTCTATGGCGATGTGACCAGCTTTAACGGGGCTTTGCAGGTAAGTATCAAGCGAATCAGAAGATGTCAGGAGGGGGAATACAATCAGTCAGATTATTTTCCGGTCAGCTCCAAGGACAATGATTCTATGTATCAAGAGCTGTTGTCACTGATTCAGAGCATTAAGGATCCGTATTACAAACAGCTTTTGCAGAAGCTGTTTGTCGAAAACCAGGAGTTTGTCAAAACCTTCCGGTATTCGTCCGCAGCCAAGGCTGTGCATCACGGGTTCATCGGAGGCTTGTTGGAGCACACATTAAGTGTGGCAAAGCTTTGTGACTACTATGCAGGAGCTTACACTATCCTTAAGAGAGATCTGTTGCTTACAGCTGCAATTTGTCACGATATCGGTAAGACAAAGGAGCTGGCTCCCTTTCCGATAAATGATTACACAGATGAGGGGAATTTTTTGGGTCATATCGTGATAGGCACCACTATGGTCGGTGAGGTGGCAGCAGCCATTGAGAATTTCCCAAAGGAGCAATTGACACAGCTGCAGCACTGCATCCTGGCTCATCACGGCAAGTATGAGTATGGTTCACCTAAGCTTCCCTCCATCATAGAGGCAGTGGCCTTAAACTATGCGGATGATACAGACGCAAAGATGGAAACCTTTAAGGAAATCCTGGAGAACAACGAGGACAAGACCGGTTGGCTGGGCTTTAGCCGCCTCTTTGAGACCAATGTAAAGGCATCAAAATAATGTAACTTAGTGAATGAATACTTCCATTTCGAATTTGTGTGCCTGCTACGGATTTGTGTGTTTGTATGCAGACGCGCTTTCGCTCTAATCGCACCGTAGCGGTACGTAAGCGAGCAAAGTACGCTCGCTAAGGACCGACGGTGCTACAAGGTCTGCATACAAATATACAAATCCGTAGCAGGCACACAAATTTGAAATGGGAGTATGAAAAAAGCAGTATCGTCTGGAAAGGAAGACTATGAACTTTCAGAAAAACGATTTTATTACTCTCACCATTGAGGATATCGGTATCGAAGGCGAAGGAATTGGTAAGGTTGATGGCTTCACTTTCTTTGTGAAGGATGCTATTCCCGGAGATGAAATCCTGGCCAAGATTATGAAACTCAAAAAAAATTATGGATATGCCAGATTGGAGAAGGTGATAACACCTTCTTCTTTTCGTGTGGAACCTAAGTGTCCTATCCATAGACAGTGTGGCGGATGTCAGATTCAGACCATGTCGTATGAGCAACAGTTAGCTTTTAAACAAGCGAAAATCAAAAATAATTTGTGTCGTATCGGAGGCTTTGACCCGAATTTTATTGAAAAAATTATGGAACCCATAATCGGTATGGAGGAGCCCTTTCATTATCGGAATAAGGCTCAATATCCCATAGGCATGGGGAAAGGCGGACAACCAATATGTGGATTTTATGCCGGCAGAACCCACTGCATTGTGGAAAACACAGACTGTGCCTTGGGAGCTGAGGAAAACAAGGAAATACTGGAAATCATTCTGCAGTTTATGAAGGAAGAAGGAGTATCCGCCTATGATGAGGAAAAGGGCACCGGGCTGGTACGCCATATCCTCATTCGCAAGGGCTTTACTTCCAAGCAGCTTATGGTCTGCCTCGTCATTCAGGCAAACAGAAGTAAGGATGGAAGGTACTTCCCGAAACAAGATAGACTGATTCGTCGATTAAGCCAGATTCCCGGTATGACCAGCATCAGTGTAAGCCTAAACCGAGATAAAACCAATGTCATCATGGGCAGGGAAATCTACACTCTTTGGGGAGAAGACACAATCTGGGACACCATTCATGTCAGGGATATGCAGAAGGAAGGGTATCCTATGACCGGTACTTCCCTGGAGTTTAGCATCTCACCTCTATCCTTTTACCAGGTAAACCCCATACAGACCGAAAAGCTGTACAGCCAAGCATTGGAGTACGCAGGCTTAACCGGTCAGGAAACGGTTTGGGATTTGTATTGCGGAATCGGTACCATTTCCCTCTTTGTAGCCGGAAAGGCGAAGAAGGTTTACGGGGTGGAAATTGTTGACCAGGCAATTCGGGATGCCAGGGAGAATGCCATTCGTAATCACATCGAAAATGCGGAATTCTTTGTAGGGAAGGCGGAGGAAATACTCCCTGCCTACTATAGAGAAAATCAAGATGGAGAAATGAGCCATCCGGATGTCATCATCGTAGACCCGCCCAGAAAGGGTTGCGACCAGGCCTGTCTGGACACCATGCTTCTAATGGCACCAGAAAAAATCGTGTATGTAAGTTGCGACAGCGCAACTTTGGCAAGGGATGTGAAGATTTTGTGTGACGGAGGATACCAGCTGGAGAAGGT
>CAMAHO010000143.1 GCA_945834545.1 uncultured Lachnospiraceae bacterium
ATACGATCAAATTGAAAACCCAGGTACACATTATGACCAGGTACAAATAAATGCGGAACCTCTTTATTGGGTTACGACAGAGGCACAGGATTTAAATGGGGCGATGAGTCAGACAGAAGAGGATGGCACCCATGTATTATATTATATACTTCGTATAAGCTGGGAAGATGATGTAACAGAAAAGAATAAAGAGACAGACATGGTATACATTATAGCAGAATCTTTGTGACACTGGTATGGAGAGAGCATGCAGAAGAACAATCAAAAAGGTAAAAACTGCATAAAGAAATGGGCACTTCAAAGATGGGGCATATTGTGCTTTGTTTGTTCTGTAGTGATGCTGGTTATCAGTGGTACATTGGCGGCATATACCAACTTTACTATGGCGAGAAGAGTGGTAACTATCAAGGATGGAAGTACCGTATTATTCACTTCCAATTTGCTGTATCAGATGCCCTATCCACAAGGGGGAACCTTGAATCCAAAATCCTACAGAACACGCCAGGTGAAGCTGGGGGAAGATGGAACCTTTACCCTGGAGGTTTATAACTTTGCGCCAGGTGTGACTACTCGAAATGATAGTCAGATTAAGTATACACTTCAAATAACCCTTTTAAGACCAGAGTATGACAGCTCAGCTAAGTATCAGATAGAAGTAAATAAGGCTACCATTGATTGGAAAACAGGGGAGGGTGCAAACGGTGCCTTTGGAGTTAAGGCGGAATTGACGCTTGAGGCTGGAAAAAGGGATACAAATACCATAAAGATCAAGGTGCCGGATAATGTTCAACTGCAAATTGAAGCAATTCCTGACACCAATAGCCTGCTGGCTACCAAAAACTATATGCTGGCTTCGAAAATCACTGTGGGTAATCTTTCATCGGAAAAGAACTGGGTTGGGGAAATAGTTGATACGAAGGAAGGTTTGTCTCCTACAGATTATGATGGCTTTAACTATTCAATTTCCGGAAATGGTGAGGGCAATATTACTCTTTATTGGGATCCCACTGTTTTTGAGATTAGTCCTTGGTTTATAGGAGACCTGAAGAAACAGGGGCTGCTAGGTGATGGGGTAACAACTCCCAGTGAAGTGCCGTCAACGGATCCAGGCAATGACCCTACATTCGATGCCGGCAAGGCAGGTTGGAACTATTTGCAATTTCATGTAGGTACAGAATCAAATGCGGAAGCATTTGTAACACAGTTTTACTGGCAAGATGTGCCAAAGGTACTTGCACCGGACTATGATCTGAAGAAATTGACCTGGGAGTATGTCCAAGGGAAGATTGTATGTGAATTTGAATTGACAGAATCAGCAGAAAATTAAGAATTAACGGGATTGTTGGTGCTGCTTGTGTTTGGAGGCATATAATGAAAAAGTTGCATTGGAGAAAATGGATAGCTGGATTATTGCTTGTGTCGACAGTGTGGACACAGTGTTTTTCTTATGCGTTAGCAACGGATATTAGCGATATGAATACGGGAAATGAGTCTGTCGAAGAAGTAAATTCAAACATAGATGAGTCTGTCATAGAATCGATTAGTGAGGAAGAAGCAAGTGACGCAGAATCAAGCGAAACAGAATCAAGTCAGGTAGAAACAAGTGAAGCAGAATCGAGCGAAGCAGAGTCAAGTGAAGTAGAATCGATTAGTGAGGAAGAATCAAGTGAAGTAGAATCGAGTGAAGTAGAAACAAGTGAAGCAGAATCGAGCGAAGCGGAATCAAGTGAAGCAGAGTCAAGTGAAGTAGAATCGAGTGAAGTAGAATCAAGTGAAGCAGAATCAAGCGAAGCAGAATCAAATGAAGCGGTGTCAAGTGAAGAAGAAACAGAGCGGAACGAAGCTGTTGAAACGGGAGAAGACGGCGACACCGATGGGGTTACTGGTGAGAGGAGCGAAGGACTCACGGAGGATGGTACTGAGGGAGAAGCAGACCTTGAAGGTGTTGATTATGATGATGAAGCTTTAGATTTCATTCCCATGCTATCTACTTTTGCATTGGCGGGTGAATCTAATTATTATGATTTAGAGACTTACGGTAGCTGGCCTTGGTACAATGAAGAGGATAAGAATAGTAAAAGGATTGATTTGAATGGAGACGAATTGGTCGTATATGGTGCAGAAGGCTTAATTGCGTTATCTTACATAAACCCTAGCCAATATTATAATAAAACAATAGTATTGACCTGGAGGGATTCTGCTGTTTCTAATTATGATTTAACAACATCGTTGGGAACCAATTCTGGGGGTGTTTTGGGCTATAACGGGCTAGGGAGTATGGAGTACCCTTTTTCCGGCACATTGAAATATGCGAGCGGTTCAATCAGGGAATGGAAAACAAATCGACCAATTTTCAATGCCATAAAAACCAGTGCGAATTTAGCAGAGATAGAGACTACTGCGGATATTAATACGAATGAAGTGGTTTTGGCAGATTCTGTGTATGATGGTAACAATGGAATCAACGAATGGAAAGTAAAAGTTAAGGGCGGCAAAATTGGTGGTATTATTGATACCTTAGTGAGTGGGGAAGCAAAGCTGACTATTACGATAGTTACTGGATCCATCTCATGTGAATCGAATGAAAATTCAGGTTTATTTTGTCGTGAGATGATGAGTGGAACTACACTTACTACGAACCTGATTAATGAAACAAACCAGCAGACTACTATCAAGGGGAATGGAGATACTGGTGGAATTGTAGGCAAAATGAATGGTGGAGCGATGTTAAAAGCTTCAAAACTTTTGCCAAATGAGATTATTACAGACAATGGTAATGCAGGTGGTGTGGTAGGTAATGTTTGTGCAGGGGCCAAAATAGAAAGTATATCTGCTGAGCCTATTATCTTGTGTAATTCGATTGTTCAATCAGGAAACAACAATGGGGCAGGCGGGATTGCCGGTATATATCGTTATGACGGAAATAACGCAATTGATTTTGGCATTTTTTCCTGGGGAGAGAATACTGATAGTCGATTGGGTTTAAAACAAGGCCTAGCAGGAGCCATTGTTGGAATTTTAGAAAGTACCGTAGATTATACGCTCAATTCTACTGGAGAGAAAATTCCTATCAGAAGTGGAAGCGGTAATTGGGCGAATGCGTATGGTGGATTATTGGGCTCTTATGAACCATATACTGGGGAGAATAAGGGAAATCGTAATATCTGTTTACAGATTGGGAATTTTGATGTTGATGTTGATATGCAAAATGGTAAGCCGAGTATTTTTGGTGGAGTCATCGGAAAGACACCCGTTTGTTCTTACCTTGAATTTAACGACATAACTGTAAAGGTATCTAATGCAAGGGCAGATTGCTTTGGCGGAATCGTGGGAAATGCTGGTGAACAGGCTTCTTCTTTTTTGAATGTTGGTTCGTATAGCTTGCTAGGAAATGTTTCTGAGGATATGAATACATTTGGAGGTGTAGTAGGTAAGTTATCCAAGGGAATTGTGCGTTTGCATGGTACTACTGATATATCTGGATTTAACTTTAAAGCATCCGGAGGCAAAAGAGGTCAGATTGTAGGAGACAACGGAAATGGTTTGGTCTATGCAACCGGTACTGGGAATGATGCTGTGGGCGACACTGGGTGGAAATTGATACGATATTCAGATGCGACAGCATCCGATATTGGTAACTGGGGCACAGTAATCCGATTAGATGGAACGAAGTTAAAAGAGACTACAGTAACTAGTGGTACAGACGAGTGTTATGGCGGAGATGCTACAACATTATTTGTTTTAAATACAAAATTACATACGGTAACGGTACAAGGAAATCCTCAAAATGGATATACAATTGGCAGTGTTCGTGACTTTGCTGCGTACGCACTGGCATTCGATTATGCACAAGACAGAGAGTTTCATATACCTTCTCTTTTGTATGGGTTGGATAATTTTTCTACAACAGAAACTCAGAATGTGACTATTTCAGCTGATATTGATTTGCGGGGAACGGGTATTTTAGGTATCGGACGCGATATTGCAGCAGACTTCTGGAATACAAATGGTTTTTTATTTAGCGGAACAATTGGAGGAAGTAATGCAAATATAAAGGTCACCCTAGACAGCGGATGGCCTTCTTATGGTGTAAATTATTCGAAGTCGGCCTTATGGGTTTCGCGTTCAAGCCATGACGCAATTGCTATGATTCCGAATGCTAAGAATATCACGATTCAAAACTTGATAATTACTGGCGCACTAAAGAGTAAATCAGATTATGATGGTGATTCAAAAAACATTGCCTCAGCGGTGGCAGTCGGTGCTGATAGCGTTATATTTCAGAATGTTACATGTTCTACTGAGATTAATATCAATGGAATTAATTCTGGAGAGTATTGTGCCGCCGGTTTTTTGGGAAGATACATAGGAGGAACTAACGGGGATTCTGACAGCATAAGTTTTGATACCTGCCAATGGAATGGCTCTATTACCAGTTCTAACCAAGGATATATGGGTGGCTTGATAGCGCGCATAGAAGCTGTGAATAACTTTGCACTCAACAATTCTATTTCTATAGGAATCAACAAGTGTACCATAAAGGGTAGTCTGACTACCACAGCGACTCAAAATATGAAATTGGGTGGCCTTATTGCGTATCTTAAGCCAAGGAAGGATACCCCATTATCCATTTCGAAACTTGCAATAGAAGGATGCAAGATTAGTGCAAATAGCCTTACGGATCATTGCGGTGGTTTCCTAGGAGATTTATGGGATCAAGTAGATGTCACATTTGGAGGCGATATTAGCTCCTATGGAGTGGACATAAAGGGGTCCACATTAAGTGCGCAAAACTGTGTGTTCGGCGGATTGGTTTACGAAGCGATTGGGTATTGGAATGTGACAGCACCAAAAAGCATCCGCTTTTTGACCAATGAAGCTATAAAGAACAGTATTGACGGGAAAACCAGCAGGAGCAATCCCAGCGCTTTATTGGTAAGTGTGGGCGTGAGAGAGGAGAATGACACTGCAACTGCGCTTTATTTCGAGATGGGTACTTGGGGAGATGCAAACTCAGCTTCTTACTATGTGTCTCCGGATACCTTGGACCTGACTTTGCGTATGGCCGATAACAGTGACTTACAGCACCTATATTTTGATGAGATTGTTGGTCGCTCCATTGCAAGATTAGATGCGAGTCATAATGATTATGAAAGCAGAAAGCATCAGAGCGGAATTGTTTCGTTGGCAACTAGTATGGAGAGTGCAGATACGATTCCACTTATTAATGTCAATGGACGAAATACTTATGTTAATCAAATGGGTAAAAATTATAAGTGTTACTGGCATGGGGGTACTGAAAAGACAGGATCAGATATTCCTGTGTATGAGAATTTGGCAACAAGGTATCACTATAATTTAAATTATATGAGAAAAAAAGGTCTTCCTGGGACTATGTTAGGTTTCCAAGATTATGTGTTTATAAAGTCCTCAAAAGATTTAGTGCTCTGGAGTGTATCACAACA
>CAMAHO010000144.1 GCA_945834545.1 uncultured Lachnospiraceae bacterium
CTGTTATAGTACACCTCCACCATTTCCTCTATGCGTTTTAACCAAAGAATCTCCTGGTAACTCAGCCACTTGGTAGATAGGACCTCGAAGGGCTCCTTGTCCTGATATACCAGTTCATAGTTCTCCTGCATCTGTTCCATATAGGTCCCCTTAAGGACCTTTAAGAAGCCAAGCTGAAGCTGATTTGGCCGCATTCTGTAAACCTCGTCGAAGGAGCGTTCAAAGCTCTTTAAATCCTCCATAGGCAGACCGGCAATCAAATCCAGATGTTGATGAATATTCCCCTGCCTTCGGATTTGCTCTACCACAGCCTTTACTCTGTCTAAATCAGTCACTCTATGAATTTCCCCAATGGTATCCGGGTTTGTAGACTGTACTCCAATCTCTAACTGCACCAACCCGGGTCGCATTTTCTGCAAAATGGCAAGCTCCTCCTTGGTCATCAAATCTGCCGCTATCTCAAAGTGGAAGTTGGTGACGCCATTGTCATTTTCCAGAATGAACTGCAAAAGCTGCCTGGTTCTTTCCCTGTCGGCATTAAAGGTTCTGTCCACAAACTTTACCTGAGGCACCTTGTGTTCCAGCAAGATGCTCAGCTCGTGAAAGACCTTTGGAAGACTCTTAAACCGCAGCTTTTTATCGATAGACGAAAGGCAATAACTGCAGCCAAAGGGACAGCCTCTGCTGGATTCATAATAGATGATGCGGTTTTCAAAGGGCTCCATGGTCTCGTACACAAAGGGCAGCTCATCCAGAGAAAGCAGCTCCCTGTCCCCAGTATATCCGTTCCGTGTAGTGATGCCCTTTATCCGGCTTAACTGCTCCGGGGAGGGCTCTTCCTCTGATCCATAAAGCTCCGCCAGTTCTGAAAAGCTGGCCTCCCCCTCCCCCACCAGAATCAAATCAATCTCAGGGTGCTCCTGTAAGAAGCTCTCTGCGCGGAAGCTGACCTCAGGACCTCCTAACCAGATGTCACAGTCGGGGAGTATTTTTTTCAGGGTGCCGGCCAACTCCAACACCAGAGAAATATTCCATATATAACAGGAAAATGCCACGATTCGAGGTTTTTGTGTGTAGATTCCCCGAAGGATGGCATCTCTGTGCTGGTTTATGGTAAATTCCAAAATCTCAATCTGACATCCCTGTCGTATATTTTGGGTGCAATAGGCCTTTAAGCTGTACACCGCCAGGTTGGAATGAATATACTTGGAATTTATGGCAACCAGTGCTATTTTACTCATTTGTCTTTTCCTGATCCAAGGCCAGACGAAGCGCCTTTGACAGCTGGTCCGGACAGGAGGTACCGCGCATTCTGCAATCAATTCCCTCCAGCTTGTCAATTACCTCCTGAACCTTCATACCTTTTACCAGGGACATAATTCCCTGGGTGTTTCCGTGACAGCCACCGATAATCTGCACACTTTCTATCACATCTCCCTTCAGTTCAATCCGCATTTCCTGGGAGCACACTCCCATGGGCTTATAAATCATCATCTGTCTTCTTCCTTCCTATCTTTTCTCCCATTTTTACCGGATGCTCTATTCCCTGGTTTATTGTTCTTCTCAAGTCATCCCGCAATACTACAGCTTCCTTCCTCAGAAGTACCACTATGGTGCTTCCTCCATATAAAAACCTTCCCTTTTCCTGTCCTCTCAAAAAGCAGGCTTCCTGGTTGTTGTTGTGAATCTTGCCCACCAACATAGCGCCCACCTCAATCTGTGCCACCTTACCAAAATTATCCGTATCCATGATCGTGTATTCCCGGCAATTTCTCACGAACACAGGGATTTTTTCTAGTGCGATAGGGCGTACTGTGTGCAACTGCCCCGGAAGAAAGACATTTCTCCCCTTCCTTCCCCCATCCAGATAGCAATATCTGTGATAGTGGTTCACACATAAACGAAAGACCAGACAATAGCCATCCCGAAACTCCCGGCTGACCTTGTCCTTGCCCAACAGGTCTGAAACCCGATACTTGCTCTGTTTTATAGGAAGCACGATATCCTTCTTGATTTCATATACACTGAGCAAACCGTC
The DNA here is from genome assembly GCA_945834545.1 of uncultured Lachnospiraceae bacterium. Lineage (GTDB taxonomy): Bacteria > Bacillota > Clostridia > Lachnospirales > Lachnospiraceae > Acetatifactor. Next base: position 2,039 of record CAMAHO010000144.1, read on the forward strand.
GCAGGGCGAAATCAAGGCTTCCTTATGCATATCTACCGGTCTCTTCTTGGGATTGATACGACGACAAAAGAAATCATTGAAGCAATGATAGTCTTCCTTTAAGTACTCCTCCATATCTATCTTGTTTTTCTTAAGAAAAGGACCAATCAGGAAACAGGACAGAGGGCTGTCCAAAAAGGCACCCGCTACCTTGGACAAAGGTCTGCTGGCCAGTAGCTTCAGACAAATTCTTCCCGGAATGGTTCTGTATAGAAAGGTGAGAAGCTTCCCTTCTTCCTTTTTTGTACTGTCAATATCCTTCGGCATCTGTTCTCCTCTCCCCGCCTGTCCGGTGTATGTTGTGTGTTTTTTTGTCCTTTTATCGAATGAAAGGCAGATGGATAAAAATTCGCGAAAATAAAAGGAACAGAAATTCCGCAAACCCGATTACCAGGCAAATCAGAATCCCTCGTATTCCCGGCTTGGGAACCTTGATTTTTAATAAAAATCCAAGACCCAGAAGGATAATACCCACAAAATAAACCAGAGAGATATCTGTTTTCGTCAGGTACTGCAGCAGCATGATAAAGGGGAATAACAGGGCAGCAGTTGTAACCGGCACTCCCACAAAGGAGGTACGAACGCCTTCCTCTGTCTTCTGGCGAAGCTCTTCCGTCACATTATAATAGGCCAGACGTATCAAGGCAGCCAAAACATATAACACCAATACTGCAGTAAATCCAATCTTTAACACGCCACAATACCAAGGACTTTCATACTTGATGTACCCATGAATAAAGGCAAGGGCTGTGGAATTGCGAAGCAGAGCCTCGCCGATGCAGGCCGGCAGAACGCCAAAGGCTACAAGGTCTGATAAGGAATCGATTTGAATACCGAACTTACACTCAAACTCGCTCCTATTCTTTTTAGTCCTGGCAACTTTCCCGTCAAAAGCATCACACAGACCACAAAAAAGTAAAAAGAATACACCAATGTAAGGGTGACCCATCCCTGCAAGAGAGACAATAATTCCCGTTCCTGCACTCAACAATGATGCATATGTCAACCATACTGTGTAATCATAAATTCCAATCATTCCAAATAGTCCTCCCTATCCTTTCTCTCAATTTGTAATACCGCTCTGTTCCCTTTTATGTTCCAAGTAAAACAATCTTATGTATGCGTACAATACAATCAGTCCGCAGATGATCAAGCAGCTGTAAAAGGAAATGCTACGGCTCACCACTTCCAGATTCACTGCCAATTCCTCCGGTACGACGCCGGAAAATCCATCCAACAGCAGTAAATCATAGACTCCCATAGCACCCGGGATGGGTACACAGTTGGAGCCAATGGTCACCATACACTGGACTCCTATGACCTGGATGACATCCTGTGTTCTTTGGGTAAACCCCAAGAAACAGAATACTGTCACAAGCATTAAAGCCAGTCGCTGACCAAAATTTAACAAAAACATTTTTATAAGCAATACAGGTCTGTCAATCAGGATTTGACATTCCCCCCTGTATTTTAGGATACTGGCATCCAGCTTCTCCTGCTTCTTTTCATAGTGTCTGATCAAGTGACATTTTTTTAGCAGCTTTAGGCATGCCGTTCCTAACTTATGTAGCCAGGAGTCGTGTCGAAGTAACAGATAAAAACCAACTGCCAACAACACCTGTACAACGGCACCCACGACAATCAATATCTGAGAGGGCAAACGAAAGGTAAACCACACCTCAGGGCAAAGCAGGAGCGCAATGATTCCAATCACAACGATAGAAAAGGAATACATCATCAGGCAGCAAAGCAAGGCCACCGCACAAATGCTTCCCGGAATACCGTCCTTCATCATAAAGTAGGCGCAGGCCGGTTGTCCTCCTATCGCGGACGGTGTGATGGCTGAAAAATACACATCCGTTGCGGCATACATGGAACCCTTGCGAATTCTGCAGGGATACCCATAGCTTCGCACAATCAACCGAATCGCAAAACCCTCAAAGAGGACGAAAAAGAGGGTGGACAGAAAGGCCAGTACCAGGGGAAGGGGTTGCATTTGCTGAACGGACTTCCACAAGCCGTGTAGTGAAAAGCTTTCACTTTGACTGGTCACTGCAAGGAAACTAAGAATTGCCAGTGCAAAGAATGCGAGAGTTCCAAACAATTTTTTTGTCAATTTTCTTTTTTGCATAGTTAATCCGTGACTCCCGATTCTCTAATTCTCTAACTTTCACTTCAACCATATGTACTCTGCCGTAGGCTCAAAATCGTTTTAAACCTCTCTCACATTTTTAGATTATACAATAAATGAACCTAATATTCCATAGGAAATGACAGCGGAAACGGTATTTTACAAATCCTTAAGAATCCTTAAGAAATTGATTTGACAGGTTATTCCTGTTGTGCTAGTATTATCCACGTTTAAGGGGCTACCCTTGTCAGGCCTTGACAAGCGTCACTGCCAGGGTCTGGGTTCAAATTCAGCGTGACGCAGAAATGAGGAAATTATGAAAAAAGTACTTGCACTTGTACTGGCAGCTACAATGTCTATGATGCTTGTAGCCTGTGGCTCTGATGCTTCCACCACCAACAACGGTGAAGCAGCAAATACCACAACAAACGAAGGTGCAGACGCTGCTGCCGAGAACGACGCAGATGCTGCTACCGAGAACGACGCAGACGCTGCTACCGAGAACGACGCAGATGCTGCTACCGAGAACGACGCAGATGCTGCACTTACTACTGTAACCGATGGTGTTCTTACTATGTCTACCAACGCAGCCTTCCCTCCCTACGAGATGACAACCGATGATGGTGGTTTCGAGGGTATCGATGTGGAAATCGCCGGCAAGATTGCTGAGAAGCTTGGTCTGACTCTTCAGATTGATGACATGGATTTTGATTCCGCACTTCTTGCAGTTCAGCAGGGCAAGAGTGACATGGTAATGGCTGGTGTATCTGTAACAGATGAGCGTCTTGCTGTTATGAACTTCTCCAACACCTATGCAACCGGTATTCAGGTAATCATTGTGAAGGAAGGTTCTGATGTGACCATTGACAATCTTGGCGACAAGATGATTGGTACCCAGAGAGCAACTACCGGCAACATTTACTGTACAGATGACTACGGCGAGGATCATGTGGTAGCTTATGACAACTGCCTCACTGCTACTCAGGCGCTTATCAATGATCAGGTTGACTGTGTTGTAATCGACAGCGCTCCTGCTCAGGAGATGGTTGCTGCTAACGCAGGTCTTACCATTCTGGACACCGAGTATGTTACTGAGGACTACGCAATCGGCTTAAACAAGAACAACACTGCTCTTTTAGATGCAGTAAACAAGGCTCTTGAGGAGCTCACCGCTGATGGCACAATCGATGCCATCCTTGCAAAGTACATCTCTGCAAACTAACAGCATT
>CAMAHO010000145.1 GCA_945834545.1 uncultured Lachnospiraceae bacterium
AAAGAAAAGTGTTTCCATTTCTTTCTAATCCAAGTATACTCTAAAGAAGATGAATTACAATAAGGGATTTTTGACCCTAATAATATTTAATATTACATTTCCCATAAAAGATAAGGAGAAACAGAAGATGAATCAAAAGATAAAGAAATTAACAGTATCTGCCATGTTCCTGGCATTGGGCCTGGTGCTTCCCTTTCTTACGGGGCAGATACCCCAGATAGGAAAAATGCTATTGCCTATGCACATTCCGGTATTGCTGTGCGGATTGATTTGCGGTCCGGCTTACGGTGCAGTGGTTGGATTTGTGGTGCCTCTCCTCAGAGGAATTTTATTCTCCACTCCCGTACTGTTTCCAAAGGGAATCGCCATGGCCTTTGAATTGCTGACTTATGGGTTGGTGATTGGTGTATTGTATACGGTATTCTTAAAACTGTTTTCTGATCAGTCCGGTAAGAATATAGGTGCTTTGTATGGCAGTTTGATTGGCGCTATGCTGGCAGGCCGGGTGGTATTGGGCTTGGTAAATACCGTGCTGCTGGGCTTGTTTGCAGAAGGTTATACCTGGAAGATGTTTGTAGCCGGAGCCTTTTTAGATGCCATTCCCGGCATCATTGTGCAGTTGGTATTGATTCCTGCAGTTATGATGGTTTTGCTCAAAACAGGACTTGTTCCCTTAGACCGGAAAAATAAATAGAGAAATTCCTTTGGGTACATACTATCAGCAGGAAGAGGAGGACGAATATGAGTTACAAGGACAATCTATTGGAAGAAGCAAAAAGATTACAACCTTATTTGGAGGAAAAAAGACATTTTCTGCATAGTCATCCGGAGGTGGGCTTTGATTTGAAGGAGACCAAGGCCTATTTGACAGAGGAATTAAAAAAGCTTGGGTACGAGCCTAAAAGTGTAGGAAAATGCGGAATTATGGTAGAGCTTGGGGGCAGTCAGCCGGGGAAGTGTATTCTGCTTCGGGCAGATATGGATGCCTTAGCCATGACGGAGGAGGCAGAGGTAGAATACAAGAGCATCTATGAAGGAAGGATGCATGGCTGCGGACACGATATGCATGCCACCATGTTACTGGGAGCAGCTAAGCTTCTAAAAGACTATGAGCATGAGATTCACGGTGTGAGAAAGCTTATTTTTCAACCGGCAGAAGAGATTTTCCAGGGCTCTCTGGATATGATAGAGAGCGGCGTGCTGGAGAACCCAAAGGTAGATGCCGCCATGATGCTTCATGTTGTGGCTGGTATGCCTATGCCTACCGGAACCTTTATGGTGCCGAAGCAGGGCGGAGTGAGTATGAATACCTGTGAGCAGTATAAAATCACGGTTTTGGGCAAGGGTGGTCATGGCTCAGCACCTCAAAACGCCATCGACCCTATCACTGCTGCAGCACAGATTCATCTGGGGCTTCAGGAAATTAACAGCAGGGAGCTTGGCAGGGAGGAATATGGCATATTTACCACCTGTAAATTCCAGGCCGGTGCTACCTCAAATGTGATTCCTGACAGTGCACTTATGGAGGGAACCATTCGTACTGCAGATTTGGACAGAAGTGTGAACGGTAAAATCAAAAAACGTATGGAAGAGATTGCCACAGGAATTGCCACTGCTATGCGGTGTACGGCAAAGGTGGAGTTTTCGGATTATTGTCCCTGCATGGTGATAGACGATGCCTGGGCAAAACAGGTGCTCGGCGTGATGAAAGATACATTTGGATCCGGAATCATTGAGATGGAGCCTAGTCCAGGAGGCGGCAGCGAGGATTTTTCCTTTGTAAGTCATAAAGTGCCGGTGACCAGCCTGTTTTTAGTAGCCGGTAGCACAAACGATGGCTATGTGTATGGTCAGCATCATCCCAAGGTACGGTATGATGAGTCCTGCTTGTGTATGGGAAGCGCCGCTTATGCAGCAATCGCACTTAATGTCTGAGAAACGTAACGTCTGAGAAAAGAGGAAACCGTGGAGGAATTACAAAAGTTAGTGGTGTACTGTCCGGACAAATCCAAGGAGAAAGAAGCTTTGGCCCTATCGGAAAGATTACAGCTTCCTCTCACAACACAACCCGGGCCTGAGCTTAGTCTTAAGCTGGAGGAGGACGGTTTAAGCCTGATGGGCTATGGATTGTCCTATCGGGGAGATTTTATGCAAATGCTTAGTCGTATTTCCAAGGGTCGTCTTGGTCAGGAAATGTTGGTTCACATGGCGAAGACAAAGAATCCCAATCCGAAAGCTGCAGACTGTACCGCCGGTATGGGTGAAGATTCTTTTTTGCTGGCGGCGCAAGGCTATGAGGTAACTTTGTTTGAACGAAATCCGGTGATAGGGGCTCTCCTTAGGGATGCTCTGGACAGAGCTGGGAGGGAACCCCAGCTACAGGAAATTGTGGCCAGGATGCATTTGATAGAGGGAGACAGTGTGGAGCTGCTTCGGGAACAGAACATAGACTATGATTTGGTCTATCTGGATCCTATGTTTCCAGCTAGGAAGAAGTCCGGATTGATTCAAAAAAAGCTCCAACTGTTACAGAAATTAGAGCAGCCTTGTATGGATGAAGCAGTTCTTATGGAAGCTGCAATAGCTGCTGCACCCAAGAGAATTGTGGTAAAACGACCTTTGAAGGGTTCCTATTTGGCAGGTAGGAAGCCCAGCTACTCCTCCAAGGGAAAGGCCATACGGTATGATTGTTATTTAGGGGACAGGTCCCTTTGACCCCTGTTTATATGGTAGAAAACAATAGAATTAGGAGACAGGGTCAAAGGGACCTGTCCCCGCTGTTTAGGAGAGAACATATGAGTAAGATTTCAATTGTGGTACCGGTATATTACAACTCGGATACCCTGGAGCTGTTGTACGAGGATATGAAGGAGAAAATCCTGGGTAAAATAGGGGAGTATGAGATTGTCTTTGTAGACGATGGCTCCGGAGACAATTCCTGGGAGATTATGAATCGCATTCGGGAGCGAGATGACAATGTGAAATGTGTAAAGCTTTCCAGAAACTTTGGCGAGCATGCAGCTCTCTTGGCAGGCCTATCCTCCTGTACAGGGGACTGTGCCGTTACAAAACAGGCAGATTTACAGGAAGATTCCTCCATCATTTTGGAAATGTACGAGAGCTGGAAGAAGGGCAACAAGGTGGTTTTAGCCATCCGAAAGGAACGGAAGGAAAACAAGTTGAAGGTGTTCTTTGCCAATCTGTATTATGCTCTGGTGCGAAAGATGGTTAACAAGAACATGCCCTCCGGCGGCTGTGACTGCTATTTGGTGGACCGAAAGGTAATTGAGGTATTAGAGCGATTGGATGAAAAGAATTCCTCTCTCACCCTGCAGGTCATGTGGGTTGGCTTTAAGACAGACATGATTTACTTTGTTCGTCAGGACAGAGAGGTGGGGAAATCCCGTTGGACCTTGTCAAAGAAGGTTAAGCTGGTAGCTGATTCCATTTTAAGCTTTTCTTACACACCCCTACGTTTGATGATGGGTATGGGCATCCTGTTTGATTTGGCAGCAGTGATTCTCTTCGTTTGTGTGCTGGTGGAAAAATTGACTGTAGGTACTCCCGTAGAAGGCTGGGCATCTATCATGTGTGTGCTTCTTTTTGGATTTGGTATGCTGATGCTGATGTTGGGAATTATCGGTGAATATATCTGGAGAGCCTTGGATGCTTCCAGAAATCGCCCTCCCTTTATTATTGATGAGATAAAGGAAAATAGTACAAAATGATGCGGTTTTTGAAGGAAAATTCGGATAAGTTGATTACCCTGTTGTGGATAGCCGTGGTGTTAGCCAGTATCAAAAGTATTTTTACAGATACTGGCTTTGACAATGCCTACACGGTGGCTATGTCTTACAGACACTTAAACGGGGATGCTATGTTCAGGCAGATGTGGGAGCCGCATCAGACCTCCATATTTTTTACGGATATTTGTATGTGGATGTATCATTTGATAGTTCCCTCTTACACAGGGGTTATGCTCTATTTGCAAGTCTGCGGAACCTTGTTTTTTGGAATACTTTGCATTCCTATCTATCGGTTACTTAAGCCCCTTGCCGGAAAGCAGATTGCAAGTCTGGCTTGTATTTTCTTTTTTATGTTTCGTGCAAAGCAGACGCCTTTCCCGGATTTTGCAAATCTTCAAATCGGGTTCAGCGTCTGTGTGCTCTATTTTTTGATTTCCTTTTTACAGAATCAGCATCGCTATCGTTACCTTGTTCTCACAGGCTTGTTTTTATGCCTCCAGGTGTTGTCTTATCCCTCCTGTTTGCTGGCTTACGTGCCGGTAGTAATTATGTTGTTTTTGAAATCCCAGAAAAAGTGGAAAAATATCGGTATCTTTACGGCAACCTGTGGATTTGTGGGTATGATTTATGTGGGGTATTTTATGCTGCAGCTTGGGCCTGCCCGGTTTATAGATACCTTGAAGCATATCTTTTATGCGGATTCCCACAGCGGAGAATTTATTAGTAGCTATACCTATTTCTACGGCTTTGTGGTCGCTGTTATCTGGCTGGTGATTGCTCTGCTTTTGGCTTATATGATCTGTCTTGTGACGAATACATGGGGAACGAAAAAGCAGGAGATATTGCCGATATACGGAATGGTTCTCTTCCTGTCAGAAGTGATTTTCCTGTTTACCCAAAAGAAGACTGGGCTGGACTGGACCTGCACCTTCTATATTCTCCCTGTTTTTCTGATGCTGCTTGGATTTATGGGGTACTCCAAAATGGAGGAGCGGGAAAAGCAGATTTGGTTAACGGGAGTTCTTTTGGCAGCTGCTTCTTTTTTGGCAACCTTCCTTTTGACAGATCTGGGTATCATTACGATGCTTTCTTATATGGTGATTGGGGGCGTGGTTTCCTTCTTGCCCATCCGACGTATCAAGGAGCAGGCGGTCCTTTTTCTGATTGCAATCTGTGCTCTCACAACTGTGCATCGGGGCTTGGTGGTATGGGGTTATGCCAATAAGGGTAACATATTTATGGTTCAGGATGTGGAGACCATTATACGAACCGGCCCCTCTCTGGGCATTGTCTGTGATTATATGACATATTATCAGAGCACTGCAGATTTGGAGGATCATAAGCAATATGTGGAACCGGGTGACAAGCTCCTTTTGGTTGGTGGGTGGCTTATGGATTCTATGGAGTTTCTGTATTCAGACGGTGAAATCAGCAATTATTCCACCATAGATACGCCTATCTACAATGAGCAGCTGCTGGAATACTTTAAGCTTAACCCGGAAAAGACACCTACGGTGATTGCTGTCAGCTGTTGGTACGGGGAAATGATGGTAAACCCTGAATCCTGGGTCATGAAGTGGATTACTGAAAATTATGAGGTGGCTGGGGATGGCCGCTACTGGAGATATTACAGGCTGGCACCTTAGCTCACGGGTGGTCCTTGGTGGTGGTCCTGGG
>CAMAHO010000146.1 GCA_945834545.1 uncultured Lachnospiraceae bacterium
AAAGCAGAAACAGGAGTCGTACAGTTTGTAGTTTCCTTTGTAAAAGTAAGTCTATATATTCTGTTAGGCTTTATGGTGGCCACTAAGCTTGGGGTAGATACGGCCACTGTCGTAGCTTTGCTGGGTTCTGCCGGAGTAGCCATTGGCTTGGCAGTACAAGGAAGTTTGGCTAACCTGGCAGGCGGAGTGTTAATACTCCTAACCAAACCCTTTGTGGTAGGGGACTACATAATGGAAAACGCTGGAAAACTAGAGGGAGAAGTTGTTGAAATAGCTATTTTTTATACCAAATTAAAAACCCCCGACCAGCATATCGTGGTATTACCCAACGGAAATCTTGCCAACAACAGCTTAGTCAATTTCTCTTCCGTGAAGACCAGAAGGCTGGATATTCATCTGGGGATTTCCTATAAGGCTGACCTGAAAAAAGCGAAAGAGGTTTTGCTACAGGTACTGGAAAACGAGCCATCGTGCTGCAAGGATATGGAGACATTGGTAGTAGTGAATGATTTAAAGGACAGCAGCGTGGAGCTTATCGTTAGATGCTACACCTTGAATGAGGAGTATTGGGCTACTCGTTTCCGCTTGACGGAAGCCTGCAAAAGCGCATTAGATGAAGCTGAGATAGAAATTCCTTTCCCGCAGCTTTCTGTGCATGTGAATTAAAATACTTGCATTTTCTTATAATAGTCGTTATAATAACCATTGTTTCACAAGCTGAAATAGCTCAGTCGGTAGAGCACTTCACTCGTAATGAAGGGGTCGTGGGTTCGAGTCCCATTTTCAGCTTTACCTCAAGCATCCGAAACAGAGCAGGTGCTTGAGGTTTCTTTTTTGTCTTATCACATCCGTAGCTTTCACACATATCATATAAAAAAAAGAATTGGATAGATGCATTGGAACATGTTTTAAAAATAGAAAACCTTTGCTTCACATATCATACCCTGCAAGGAGAGACAGAGGTTCTAAAGGATATTTCCTTTACCTTGAAGGAGGGTGAGTTTGTGGCTGTCATTGGTCCCAGCGGTTGCGGAAAATCTACTTTGTTTTCACTTATTGCAAACCTCTATCAACCAACTTCGGGCAGTATCGTGGTTCGCAGACAGAATGAGGGTTTCACCTCACCAATAGGGTATATGCTTCAGAAAGATTATCTTTTGGAATGGAGATCGATTTATGATAATACCTTGTTAGGCCTGGAAATCAATCATCTGCTGGGCGAATCATCCATTCAGAGAGTAGAAGAGCTGTTAAAGCTTTATGGTTTATGGGAATTTCGAAATAAAAAGCCCAGTCAATTATCCGGTGGTATGAAGCAGAGGGCAGCATTAATACGGACACTGGCATTAAATCCGGATTTATTATTGTTAGATGAACCCTTTAGTGCTCTTGATTATCAGACAAGAATCACTGTATCCTCTGATATTTGTAATTTAATTCGAGGTACCAACAAAACGGTACTGTTAATCACCCATGATTTGTCCGAAGCAATCAGTCTTGCTGACCGGATCCTGGTGTTTTCCAATCGGCCGGCACATATTATCAGGGATTTTCAGGTTCATTTAACCAGGTCGGATGACACTATATTGGCGTCCAGAAATGCTCCGGAATTTAAAGAGTATTTTCATATGCTGTGGGAGGATTTAAATGATGTCAGAGATTAGAAATCAAAATCAGACAAAGGAGCAATCCAAGGAGCAGACAGAATTTCTTCAAAAACACAGAGCCTATCATCGAAAAATAGCGTTCTTTCGTGGTTCTATATTATGTGTTTTTTTGGCTTTGTGGCAGATAGCAGTATTGACAAACCAGATTGACCCATTTTTCTTTTCCAGCCCAATAGAACTCATTTTAAAAGCTAAGGATTTTTTTACAGATAAAGCATTCTGGATGCATACAGGGATTACCACATATGAAACTATATTGAGCTTTCTCATAGTTTCCTTAATCAGTTTTGCTTTTGGCTTTGTGCTCTGGAGGTATGAATTTATTTCGAAAGTATTGGAACCCTATTTTGTCATCTTGAATTCCATCCCCAAATCTGCATTAGCTCCACTGTTGATCGTCTGGCTGGGTACTGGTTCAACCACTATTATCGTTTGTGGTTTATCTGTTGCGGTATTTGGTTCCATTGTAAATTTCTATTATGCCTTTAAAGAGTGCGAACAAGGTAAGATTATTTTGATTAAGACACTGGGTGGAAATGATATGCAATGTTTCCGCAAGGTTGTTTTTCCAAGCGCCATACCACTACTTTTTTCTGCCTCAAAAGTCAATGTGGGTTTATCCTTGGTGGGCGTTATTATCGGTGAGTTTCTGGCTGGAAGAAGGGGATTGGGTTATTTGATTATTTATGGTTCACAAGTATTTTTATTGAGTCAGGTGATTTTCTGTATACTAATTTTATGTTTGATTGCCTTTATACTTTATCGTGTACTTCAATTTATCGAGCATAAAACGATTGCTAAAATGGGGGTCGCCGGGGACAGGTCCATATGACCCCTTAATGGGAAGTTATGACAGAGAGGGATTGGGGGACAACTGTCCCCGTTATCCCCTCTTCATTGTCCCCATTGCAAAAGGAAGAAAAATATGGTAACATATTTCAAACTTTATTTTTTAGGAGCATTCATATGGCACAGTTGTGGGGTGGCCGCTTTACGAAGGAGACGGACAAGTTGGTTTATGACTTTAATGCCTCCATTTCATTTGATAAACGGCTGATAAAACAAGATATAGAGGGAAGCATTGCACATGCCACAATGCTTGCTAAGCAGGAAATTATTACTACTGAAGAAAAAGATGAGATTGTAAAGGGCTTGCAGGAAATCTACAATGAAGTGACCGCTGGCACATTGGAAATCACTTCTGAGTATGAGGATGTACATAGCTTTGTAGAAGCAAACTTGATTCAAAAGATACAGGATACAGGAAAGAAACTCCATACGGGTCGAAGCCGTAACGATCAGGTTGCTTTGGACATGCGTTTGTATGTGAGAGATCAGATTACAAAGACAGACAAGGCGCTTTACGAGCTTTTACAGACAATCTTACATACTATGGAGGAAAATCTGGATACCTATATGCCGGGCTTTACGCATTTGCAGAAGGCACAGCCAATCACATTGGCACATCATTACGGAGCCTACTTTGAAATGTTTAAAAGAGACAGGCAGCGTCTGGGAGATATCTATGAGAGAATGAATTACTGTCCCTTAGGGGCAGGCGCTTTGGCAGGTACTACATACCCCCTTGACAGAGAGTATACGGCGGAATTACTGAATTTTTACGGACCTACCCTGAACAGCATTGATTCCGTTTCAGACAGAGATTATCTCATCGAGTTTTTATCCGCATTATCCCTGGTGATGATGCATTTGAGCCGTTTTTCTGAGGAAGTCATTATCTGGAATTCCAATGAATACTCTTTCGTGGAAATCGATGACGCTTACTCAACAGGAAGTAGCATTATGCCACAGAAAAAGAACCCTGATATTGCAGAGCTGGTTCGTGGAAAAACCGGCAGGGTTTATGGAGCTCTGATGAGTCTTTTGACCACCATGAAGGGAATTCCCCTGGCATATAATAAGGATATGCAGGAAGACAAGGAGATGGCATTTGATGCCATGGATACAGCATTTAACTGTATTACCTTGTTTACAGGCATGCTGGCCACCATGAAATTTAAAAAGGAAAACATGGCAAACAGTGCCACGAAGGGCTTTACTAATGCTACCGATGCTGCAGACTATCTGGTAAATCACGGTATGCCATTCAGGGATGCCCATAGTGTTATAGGCAGACTGGTATTGGAGTGCATAGATAAAGAGAAGGCAATCGAAGAGCTAAGCCTTACCGAGCTACAGGAGATATGTCCTATGTTTGAAGAGGATATCTATGAGGCAATAGCATTAAAAACCTGTGTGGAAAAGAGACTTACCATAGGTGCTCCCGGAAGAGCAGCTATGGAAAAAGTTATCAAAATACATAGAGAGTATTTGAGGAGGAATGAAAAATGAGTGAAAGATTGAAAGTTGGTATTTTAGGTGGAACAGGAATGGTTGGTCAAAGGTTTATTGCATTGCTGGAGAATCATCCGTGGTTTGAGGTGACTACCATCGCAGCCAGCCCGCGTTCCGCAGGAAAGACCTACGAAGAGGCAGTAGGAGACAGATGGAAAATGGATACTCCTATGCCGGAAGCAGTAAAGAAAATTATTGTTATGAATGTGAATGAAGTTGAAAAGGTAGCTTCTCAAGTAGATTTTGTCTTTAGCGCTGTGGATATGAGTAAGGACGAAATCAAGAAAATAGAAGAGGAGTATGCTAAGACAGAGACACCTGTAGTATCCAATAACAGTGCTCATAGATGGACACCGGATGTACCTATGATGGTACCGGAAATCAATCCTGAGCATGCAAAGGTCATTGAGTTCCAGAAGAAGCGCCTTGGTACAACCAGAGGCTTCGTTGCCGTGAAGCCCAACTGCTCCATTCAAAGCTATGCCCCGGTTTTGACCGCTTGGAAGGAGTTTGAACCTTACGAGGTTGTGGCAACCACATATCAGGCTATTTCCGGTGCCGGAAAGACCTTTAAGGACTGGCCCGAGATGGTTGGCAATATCATTCCTTACATCGGAGGAGAAGAGGAAAAGAGTGAGAAGGAGCCATTGAGACTCTGGGGCGAAATCAAGGATGGCGTAATCGTTCCTGCTACAAGCCCGGTGATCACTTGTCAGTGTATCCGTGTACCGGTATTAAACGGACATACCGCTGCCGTATTTGTTAAGTTTAAAAAGAAACCCACCAAGGAGCAGTTAATTGAAAAGCTCCGAAGCTTTAGCGGAGTGCCTCAGGAATTAGAGCTTCCCAGCGCACCCAAGCAGTTCATTCAATATCTGGAGGAGGACAACAGACCTCAGATTACAGAAGATGTGAATTATGAGAATGGTATGGGCATCAGTGTGGGAAGACTTCGTGAGGATACGGTTTATGATTATAAATTTGTAGGTTTGTCCCATAATACAGTAAGAGGTGCAGCCGGTGGTGCTGTTCTGTGTGCTGAGCTGTTAAAGGCACAGGGGTATATTACTAAGAAGTAAAAGTTTTCTAAACTAGGGGGAAAAAGAGAACCCATGGACGAGCTTCGATATCAGATTGACCTATTAAAGGCAATGAATCAAAAATTAATGAAACAGGAAAAAATGTACCGCATGGTAGTAGAGGCGTCAGATGGTACGAACCTCTACTACAATGAGGATACTGGTGAATTTGCTGTTTTTGGGGATTGGAATCATTTTTTCACCTTTGATATGAAGGAATCACAGGATTTTCTTAAGATATACGACCAGGTTTCACCGGAATTTGAGGACAAATTAAAGTGTTCTCTCTTTCCTGAGCGTTATGGCAA
>CAMAHO010000147.1 GCA_945834545.1 uncultured Lachnospiraceae bacterium
AATTCCACAGTGACCTATTCCGTAGGCGGGTTGATTCTCAGCAATTCCGGAGCTGTCACTGCAAACTACTGGTTGTCAGAAATCTATGATGATGAGATTGCCGAGGCACATCGAAATGCGGATATTCATATTCACGATTTGTCTATGTTGACAGGGTACTGTGCCGGCTGGTCTTTAAAGCAGCTGATTAAAGAGGGCTTAGGTGGCATCACCGGCAAGATTACATCCGCACCGGCGAAGCATCTTTCGGTTTTGTGCAATCAAATGGTAAACTTCTTAGGTATCATGCAAAACGAGTGGGCAGGGGCTCAGGCTTTTTCCTCCTTTGACACCTATCTGGCACCCTTTGTAAAAGTGGACAATCTCTCCTACCCGGAGGTGAAGAAGTGCATAGAGGCCTTTATCTATGGGGTGAATACGCCTTCCAGATGGGGAACCCAGGCTCCCTTTACCAATATCACCTTGGACTGGACGGTTCCCAATGACTTAGCGGAGCTTCCTGCAATCGTAGGCGGTAAGGAGATGGATTTCAAGTATAAGGACTGCAAGAAGGAAATGGATATGGTCAACAAGGCCTTTATTGAGACCATGATTGAAGGAGACTCCAACGGCAGGGGCTTCCAGTATCCGATTCCTACTTATTCCATAACAAGAGATTTTGACTGGTCTGATACGGAGAACAATCGTCTCTTGTTTGAAATGACGGCAAAATACGGTACGCCTTATTTCTCAAATTATATCAATTCCGATATGGAGCCCTCGGACGTGCGAAGCATGTGCTGCAGACTTCGTCTGGACCTGCGTGAGCTCAGAAAGAAGACGGGTGGTTTCTTTGGCTCCGGGGAGAGTACCGGAAGTGTAGGTGTGGTTACGATTAATATGCCCAGAATTGCCTATTTGGCAGCAAATAAATCCGAGTTTTATGCCCGCCTGGATCATATGATGGACATCGCAGCCAGGTCTCTTAAGATTAAAAGAGGAGTCATCTCCAAGCTTTTGGAGGAAGGCTTGTATCCTTATACAAAGAGATATCTGGGAACCTTTAACAATCACTTTTCTACCATCGGCCTCATCGGTATGAATGAGGTGGGACTGAATGCAAACTGGCTCCGGGCAGATATGACCCACAAGGAGACCCAGGAGTTTACCAAGGAAGTGCTCAATCATATGCGTGACCGCCTGTCTGACTACCAGGAGCAGTACGGTGACTTGTATAACCTGGAGGCAACCCCTGCGGAGAGCACCACCTATCGTTTGGCAAAGCATGATAAGAAGAAATATCCTATGATTAAGACAGCAGGCAAGGAGGGAGATACCCCTTATTACACCAATTCCTCTCATTTGCCGGTGGACTATACGGCTGATATTTTTGACGCCCTGGATATTCAGGACGAGCTGCAGACCCTGTACACCTCCGGCACGGTATTCCACGCATTCCTGGGAGAAAAGCTTCCGGATTGGAGGGCGGCAGCAAACCTGGTTCGTACCATTGCAGAAAACTATAAATTACCTTATTATACCATGTCTCCTACCTATTCTATCTGTAAGGAACACGGGTATCTGGCAGGAGAAGTGAAGATTTGTCCTCACTGCCAGAGTAAGACAGAGGTATATAGCCGTATCACAGGGTATTACAGACCGGTGCAGAACTGGAATGACGGAAAGCTCCAGGAGTATGCAAACCGGACGGAGTATGACATAGCCAACTCCAAGTGTAAGAGGGCAAAGGAGGAACAAGAGGACTATTCTGCTGACACAGCTAAGGCACAGCCGGATACACAAAATGTGCAGGACGGCTGCTATCTCTTTACCACCAAGACCTGTCCCAACTGCCAGTTGGCGAAGAATTATCTGCAGAATGTGGATTACACCTTGGTGGATGCACAGGAGCATATGGATATGGCCTCCAGCTATGGCGTGATGCAGGCTCCTACCCTGGTGGTAATCGAGAAGGGCAAGCCTCATAAATATGTAAATGCATCAAATATCAAGAAATATGTTGAAGAAATGAGCGTTGCTTTGGTATAATCGGTGGCGAAGGAGAGTTACGCATATGATTAATGAATTGATAAAACAGATTAAAGCAAAGAACGCACCCATTGTGGTGGGATTGGATCCTACCATGAAGCTGATCCCGGAATGTGTGAAGAAGGAAGCCTTTGCAAAGTGCGGAGAGACCTTGGAGGGCGCTGCAGAGGCAATCTGGCAGTATAATAAGGCCATTCTGGATGCAGTGTATGATTTGGTACCGGCCATTAAGCCTCAGATTGCAATGTATGAGCAGTTTGGAATTCCCGGACTTGCAGCCTTTCATAAGACGGTAGAATACTGCAAGGAAAAAGGCTTGGTAGTGATTGGTGACATTAAGAGAGGAGACATCGGCTCTACCTCAGAGGCTTATGCAGTAGGCCATTTGGGCCAGGTGCAGATTGGCAACAGCTTTTGCCGAGGCTTCGACGAGGATTTTGTCACAGTGAATCCTTATTTGGGAAGCGACGGCGTGAAGCCTTTCACTAAAATCTGTAAGGAGGAAAAAAAGGGTATTTTCGTCTTAGTAAAGACTTCCAATCCTTCCAGCGGGGAGTTTCAGGACCGTCTGATTGACGGAAAACCTCTCTATCAGCTGGTAGGGGAACAGGTTAAGGCCTGGGGAGATGAGTGTATGCCTGAAACCGGAGCTTACAGCTATGTGGGAGCGGTCGTGGGAGCAACTTATCCGGAACAGGGAAAGCTGTTAAGAAAGGTGATGCCAAACACCTTCATTCTGGTACCGGGATACGGAGCACAGGGTGGCAAAGGCGCTGATTTGGTGCATTTCTTTAACGAGGATGGCTTAGGCGCTATTATCAATTCCTCCAGAGGTATCATTGCAGCTTACCAGCAGGAAAAGTACAAAGAATTTGGCGAGGAAGGCTATGCCCAGGCGGCCAGAGCAGCAGTCATAGATATGCGGGAGGATATTGCACAGGCCTTGGCAAATCGTTAAATTTGGGTGTTGAATATAGGATAGAGGAGACGAAAAATGGTTATTACATGTTTGGATTTAGAGGGTGTTTTAGTGCCTGAGATTTGGATTGCCTTTGCGGAAGCAAGCGGAATTCCGGAGCTTAAGAGAACCACCAGGGACGAGCCTGATTATGATAAGCTGATGAAGTGGAGACTGGGTATCTTAAAAGAGCATGGATTGGGCTTAAAGGAGATTCAGGAGACCATAGCAAAGATTGACCCCATGCCCGGTGCAAAGGAGTTTTTGGATGAGCTTCGCTCTTTGGGACAGGTGATTATCATAAGCGACACCTTCACCCAGTTTGCAACACCGCTTATGAAAAAGCTGGGTTGGCCTACGATTTTCTGCAATTCTCTGGAAGTGGCAGAAAATGGCGAGATTACCGGATTTAAGATGAGATGTGAACAGTCTAAGTTGACCACCGTTAAAGCGCTTCAGTCCATCGGCTACGATACGATTGCCAGCGGTGACAGCCATAATGACCTGGGCATGATTCGGGCCAGCAAGGCAGGATTTTTGTTTAAGAGCACAGAGCAGATTAAGGCTGACAATCCGGATTTGCCGGCTTATGAGACCTATGAGGAGCTGCTGGATGCCATCAAAAAGGCTATGCAGGAATAGGAAGGCATTTAAGGAAAGCTTTAAATTCACTTCATTTTTCTTTAAGAATTTGTACAAATCTATGACACAAATATCGGATAAGATAGAGTCATCAAAAGGAACTACAGGGGTTTCACATAGAGAAGGGTTTAATTCTTGCTGGTTCCGACTAAAAACAATCCGATAACGTGTCGGTTACTACATAAATTGGAGGGTGATGTTCAGAAGGGATAAGGACATCACCCTTTTTATATGCATTTATAGGTTGAAAAACACGCCTAAAACAGATATACTACTTATACTAATGGTCAGAAATTGAGGATAACATGAATACATATGGTAGAGTAAGACGATTCTGCCGGGGACTCATTCGGGGAAGTCTGATACTATTTCCGATAGCTGTGGGGTTGTTTTTAGGAAACCTTTACACAACCAGAGAGGTGATTCAAGATGTCGGAGGATTGCCGGAGGTTTACGCCCAGGCAGAACAAAAACAGACGCT
The DNA here is from genome assembly GCA_945834545.1 of uncultured Lachnospiraceae bacterium. Lineage (GTDB taxonomy): Bacteria > Bacillota > Clostridia > Lachnospirales > Lachnospiraceae > Acetatifactor. The sequence goes on from CAMAHO010000147.1 coordinate 4,110, forward strand.
GGTTACCTTCACAGAGGAGACGAAGGAAGAACCGGATTATCTGGCGGAAGCAAAGGAAAATCAGGCTTTATATGAGGAATTACAGATTGACCCCACTTCGCCCAGAAAACTGGGAGAGCAGGAGCTCAATAATATCTTAAGGCAGCTGGCAAGGAAAAACGAGAAATTTCAGGTGGTTTATGAGAAGAGGGAGGAACTTCCCTGGGGACTAAAAGCTTCGGTTTGTAATTATCCGGAGATGATAGACTTTGTTTTAGGTTTCTTTGCTCAGGAGGTAACTGAGGCCAGATATACAAAGACAGAACGAAACCAGAAGTATCCGTTGCTTTTGCAGTGGGATAAGCGCTGGGGGTATCATCCCTACGGGGGATACAATGTGGCTACTTCAGGCTGTGCACCTACCTGTCTTGCCATGGTAGCCTTTGGGCTGACCAGAGATGAGGAAATCACTCCTGATGTAGTGGGTGATTATGCTATGAAGCAAAAGTATTATCTGCCCGGAACAGGTACAAAATGGGCACTTTTATCAGAGGGTGCAGAACAGTTTGGACTGCATGCCATTTTTTTGGAACGGGACGAGGAGCTTATTCGGGAGAAGCTTGCGGATGGTATGCCTATCATTTGCAGCATGAAGGAAGGGAATTTCACTGCCATAGGGCATTTTATCGTGTTGACAGGGTTGGACGAAGAGGGTCTGGTGTGTGTAAACGATCCGAACAGTCTGGCCAGAAGTGAAAGAAGATGGAAGTTAAGTACCGTCATCAGCCAAACAAAGCAAATGTGGGGCTATACTCTGGAAGGAGTAGGGGTTTCTATGGAACTGGTTGGATCATTTTAAGATAGGGGGATTCATGGAACAACAAAAAGAAGTTGACAAACTGTATGTTGATTTGAACTGTATAGACAAATGGAGTCACCATTTTCCCAAGATTACCAAGGGCATTTATCTGATTACCATTCTTTTGGAGCTGGGCATGTTCCGTATCCTGCTGGCACAGGGGCTGGTGGAGCAGGGGCTGCTGGAATATATATTTCATTATGTGCTGAAACCCATTGCAATCAGTACCTTGATTGTACTGGTGGGTGTAATGATAGTGCGGAAGGGAAGTGAAAAATACAAAGCTCTTACCTATATTGTGATGATTACCCTGATGCTGTGCAATGTGATCTATATTCACAATGTATTTCAGGTAGCTATGATTGCCCTGTGTATTCCCATTTTTATGACCGTTGTCTTTCAACAAAAGAAAATACTCTATATAGATACTGCCCTGTGTGAGATCTTT
>CAMAHO010000148.1 GCA_945834545.1 uncultured Lachnospiraceae bacterium
GCGAAGCGGACATAAAAACTAAATGAAAGAAAGAGAGGATAGAAAGATGACAATTTACGACGAATTAAAAGCTCGTGGTCTGTTAGCACAGCTTACAGACGAGGAAGAAATTAAGGAATTAATTAACAATGGAAAGGCCGTGTTTTACATTGGCTTTGACCCCACTGCAGACAGTCTTCATGTAGGTCACTTTATGGCTCTTTGCTTGATGAAGAGACTGCAAATGGCAGGAAACAGACCTATTGCCCTGATTGGCGGTGGTACTGCAATGATCGGAGATCCATCCGGCAGAACAGATATGCGTTCCATGATGACAACAGAGCAGATTGACCACAACTGTGAATGCTTTAAAAAGCAGATGAGCCGATTCATTGAGTTTGGAGAAGGAAAGGCTATGATGGTAAACAATGCTGATTGGCTGAGAGGACTGAATTACATTGAGTTCTTAAGAGAGGTAGGTGCTCACTTTTCTGTAAATCGTATGCTGACAGCGGAATGCTACAAGCAGAGAATGGAGAAGGGACTTAGCTTCTTAGAGTTTAATTACATGATTATGCAAAGCTATGATTTCCTTGAACTTTTCAAGCGTTATGGCTGCAATATGCAGTTTGGCGGAGATGACCAGTGGAGTAATATGCTTGGCGGAACCGAGCTTATCAGAAGAAAGCTTGGCAAGGATGCCTATGCTATGACCATTACACTGCTTTTGAATTCTGAAGGCAAAAAGATGGGAAAAACCCAAAAGGGTGCTGTTTGGCTGGATCCTGAGAAAACCTCTCCCTACGAGTTTTACCAGTACTGGAGAAATGTAGCGGATGCGGACGTGCTGAAATGCTTGAGGATGCTTACCTTCCTTCCTTTAGAGGAAATTGATGCTATGGATAAGTGGGAGGGTAGCCAGTTAAACACAGCAAAGGAGATTCTTGCCTTCGAGCTAACTAAGCTTGTACATGGCGAAGAAGAGGCAACAAAAGCCCAGGAGTCTGCCAAGGCATTATTTGCAGGTGGAGCAGATACAGCAAATATTCCTACTGTAACCTTACAGGAGAGCGATTTTAAAGACGGTAAAATTGATATTCTTGGAGTGCTTGTATCAGCAGGCCTTTGCCAGTCCAGAGCAGAGGCAAGGAGAAATGTGGAGCAGGGGGGTGTCACTGTAAATGATGAAAAAGTCGGTGACATTAAAACTGCCTATGCACCGGATGCTTTTGTAGGAGATGGTTTGCTTGTAAAACGAGGAAAGAAGAATTTTAAGAGACTCATTATGTAAAATCACTTGACCATTTTGGAACAAAAAAGTATAATGTAAAAAACTTTAGGAGATTTTTGTTTGTTAAGTTTAATTGTAATCGAATGCGTTGCAAAATAAATATTGCAGGGTGGCTTATAGTTGACACTAGGAGTCTGCCCACTTGTTGACACTTTATTGTCAGTGTTTCGCCTTACAATTGCTTAATATTGTGGTAATTAATTTCTGAATGAATATTAGCATGGCTGTATGGCCATGCTATTTTCATATCATTTCGGAAGATATATATCCTATACAGATAGAACATAACCATAGTATCTAAATGCAGTTTAGGCTACTATGGTTATTTTAAATTTCTGGCGAAATACTAGAATGTGAGGGTAAGAAATGAATATAGAGAGACAGATAGAATTTGACAAAATAAAAGAAAAATGGGCTGAATTAGCATTAACAGATTGGGCAAAAGAGAGAATTCGTACAAGCACACTGTATTTTTCGGAAGCGGAATTGTTAAAACAATTGAAAGATACAACAGACGCAAGGGAGCTTATTGAAAAGTTAGGGACACCCCCATTACAAAATATGAGTGAATTAAAAGAGGCCTTATTAATAGCAGAAAAAGGAGAGTGTTTAAGCCCTTATCAATTAGAGCGGGTAGAGAAGTTTTTGGTGGCCATCAGAAGGTTTAAGGAGTATCTGGCCAGAGGGAAGGCACTTCAAAATTCTTTGGCGTACTATGAAGAAAATCTGGATGAGCTTTCAGAATTGCACCAGGAGATTTCTGTTAAAATCAGAAATGGAGAGGTGGATGATTATGCATCAAAGGAGCTGGAACAGATACGCCGGCAAATAGAAAAGTGTGAAGAACAGATGAAGCAGAAGGCGGAGCAAATCCTGCGCTCCAATAAGGAATGTATGGCAGATAACTATTGTACCTTTCGGAATGGTAGGATATGCCTTCCGGTGAAAAAGGATTATAAGTTTAAGATATCCGGCAGTGTGATTGATAAGTCCTCCACCGGAAGCACATTGTTTATCGAACCAACCAGCGTTGCGAAATACTATGAAGAGCTGCAATTACTCAAAATGAATGAGGAAAACGAGGTGTACAACATTTTATACGCCCTATCAGCCTTTGTATTAGAAAACACACCTGTCTTGCAGAATGATTTGGTAATGATTGAAAAGCTGGATTTTATCTTTTCTAAGGGGAAACTAAGCCTGGATATGGAGGCTGTAGAACCAACAATCAATACGAAACGTCACATCAAACTTCAGGAGGCACGACATCCCTTGATGGAGAGGTCTGTAGCAGTTCCTTTAGAGTTTGAAATAGGCGGAAACACACGTGGTATCATTATAACTGGTCCGAATACGGGAGGAAAAACCGTAGCAATTAAAACAGTAATGTTAAATTGTATTATGGCTCAGTGCGGATTGCATGTTACTTGTAAACAGGCTGATATTTGTATGAACAGTGTATATTTATGTGATATTGGGGACGGGCAAAATCTGTCGGAAAATCTGTCTACTTTTTCTGCTCATATAACAAATGTGCTGGAAGTATTGAGGGAAGCAAATAAGGATAGCTTTGTGATACTGGACGAATTAGGCTCAGGGACAGATCCTACGGAGGGCATGGGAATTGCCATAGCAATCTTGGAAGAGCTTAGAAAGAGCGGCGCTATTTTTTTGGTGACAACGCATTATCCGGAAGTAAAAGAATATGCGACTAAGGCGGAAGGGATTGTGAATGCACGCATGACCTTTGACAAAGAAACCTTATGTCCCACATATCAAATGATTATTGGAGAAGCAGGTGAAAGCTGTGCTTTTTATATAGCAGACCGGTTAGGAATGCCACAGGAAATGTTGAAAGTGGCGATTAGGGCTGCATATGGAGAGGAGGCAGCAAGGTCATATTCGTTTCATACTTCGGAAAGTACGATCCTTAAGAAAAGTGCAACGAAAATTACGAAAGTAAAAACCGGAAAAAGGAATGCAGAGCTTACTGACAAATATCAAATTGGAGACAGTGTCATGGTTTATCCTGAGAAAAAGATAGGGATAGTGTGTGCGCCAATCAATGAAAAAGGCGTTTTGAGGGTACAGCTTCCAAACAAGAAAATATGGATTAACCATAAGCGGGTAAAGCTGCATGTAGCTGCAACAGAGCTTTATCCGGAGGATTATGATTTCTCCATCCTCTTTGATACAGTAGAAAATCGCAAAAAACGTCACGATATGCAAAGGAAATATACAGATGCAGTGATAGAGTCGGAAGAATAGAATTCATTGTACCAATGTCATAACTGCATAAATGAGTACATAAACTATATGGAATACATATAAGTACACAGTATATTTGGGTAATTAGGAGGCAGTTATGATGCAATTTCAGTCTACATATGATTTGTATAAGGATATGAGCAATAGGACAAAGGGGGAAATCTATCTGGGTGTTGTAGGCCCCGTGAGAACAGGTAAGTCCACCTTTATCAAGCGCTTTATGGAGGAAATGGTATTGCCGTCTATGGTGGATCAGGCAGAAATGGAACGGGCTATGGACGAACTGCCCCAAAGCGCTGATGGCAAGACGATTACTACAACAGAACCGAAGTTTATACCCGCAACAGCAGCGGATGTGATGCTGGAACAGGATGTAGAGGTTAAAATCCGGTTGATTGACTGTGTAGGATATATGGTGGATGGCGCTGTGGGTCATATGGAGGAAGAGCGGGAGCGCTATGTAAAGACTCCCTGGTTTGAAGAGGCAATACCTTTTTCGCAAGCTGCTTCCATGGGAACCGATAAGGTCATAAGAGATCATTCCACAATAGGTGTGGTGGTCACCTCAGACGGAACCATCGGTACTTCGCTTAGACGCGAGGATTATAAGAAGGCAGAGGATATGGCCGTTACGAAGTGTAAGGAAATCGGAAAACCTTTTATTGTGATTTTAAATACCAGAAAACCCTATGACAAAGGAACAAAGGAAGAAATCGAGAGAATGGAGCAGCTGTATCAGGTACCTGCCATGGCTTTAAATTGTCAGGAGATGGGAAGGGAAGATATCGTACAGGTGCTGCAAAAGCTGGTATATGCATTTCCTTTAGTCAGCCTGCAATTCTATCTGCCTGGCTGGACCAGGATGCTTCAAAGCAGTCATCCCGTTAAGACATATCTTGCTGATACCTTAGGAGAGTATTTAAAGAAGTATAATACTATGAATGATATTGTATCTGAAAGACTGGATATGGATGAAGAGTTCATTAAAGATGCGTCTATCAAGAATGTTGATTTTAGTGTTGGCAATGTCACCGTTTGGATTCAGCCCAAGGAAGAGTATTACTATCAGATGCTGTCAGAGTGGTTCCGAGAACCAGTGAATAGTGAACGGGATTTGTTGGAGCTTTTAAAACAATATGCAGATATGAAGGAGGAATACGATGCTCTGCTGGATGGCATTGTTGGCGTAAAAGCAAAGGGCTATGGTATGGTGCGACCCTTAAAAGAAAACATTGTAATTGAAAAACCTATCGTAGTAAAGCAAGGTAATAAATACGGGGTTAAGATTAAGGCTCACGGTCCTTCCGTGCATATGATAAAAGCCGATGTGGAAACCGAAATTGCTCCGATTGTAGGAGATAAGCAACAGGCTGAGGATTTGGTAAGATATATCGAAAAGGATGGAAAAGAAGAGGAGATTTGGAATACCAATATCTTTGGAAAGACTGTTTTACAGCTTGTAAATGACGGAATGAATGCAAAAATGGCGCGTATAGAAGAGGAAAGTCAACAGAAATTGCAAGAATCCATGCAAAAAATAGTCAACGACAGTAATGGCGGGATGATTTGCATCATAATATAATCTAACAGTTCAGCCATACCCGACGGACAGCCAAATTATGCTCGCATAAATTTGGCTGTTTGTCAGGGTATGAGCTAAACGCCCATTTATGAGCAAAGTTAGCTGCGAAGCAGCGAGAAAGCACCGAAGGTGCGGCTTTGCGAATGGGCGTTGGCTGAACTGTAAGTGAGTTCGAGCGCAAAGCACCGAAGGTGCGGCTTTGCGAATGGGCGTTGGCTGAACTGTAAGTGAGTT
>CAMAHO010000149.1 GCA_945834545.1 uncultured Lachnospiraceae bacterium
GAAAGCATAAAGAAAAGCCCACAGCCTAAACTGTGGACTTTGTCTACACTCTGAGAGGCTGAAGTTCAGCCTCTTTTTTCTTTCCTTTCATTAACTCCTAAATTGGAATCCTATGCCCGTCACACTATTCTATTGAAACACCAACCTTGCAAAGTTATAGAATCCAAGATACCAGATTCCAAAGTCGTGGGTGCCGGGCTTTTCCTGCCAGGTGAAATTCTCCCCATCCTTGATCTTCTCACTGAAGGCCGGCAGGGTCTTTGCTGCAGCAGATGCACTGGCATAGGCTATCTGGTCCTCAGTACCGCACAAAGCATAGAAATAATCAATGGGATACTCATTTTCTGCAATCAGCTCTGCAACCTTGGTTGCGGGATACGAGGTAGGGGCCGAAGAAAAGGCTCCAAACCAGCTGAAGGCATCCAGACATTCACACATACCAATATTGATGGTCTGCATTCCGCCCATAGATAAACCCGCCATAGCACGATGCTCTCTTGCCTGAGACAAATCATAGCCGTCCTCACTGTATTCCGCATAGGTAGAATAGTGACTTTCGATGTAAGGAATCAGGTCATTTCGCAGTTCGTGTCCGTAAAGGTAAAACAAGTCGTTGGTTTCCTCATGGGTACAAGCCATAGCCTTTCCATTTGGAGTGACAACGATAAACGGTTCAATGATTCCTTCACCAATCAGATTATCCATCACTCTCTTGATTCGGGAGTTACCATCCTTGTTAAGACCCCATTCATTTTCATTGCCTCCAATACCATGCATCAGATACATGACATTGTACTGCTTTGTCTCGTCATAGCCGGCGGGAAGATATACATAAGCCTTCTTTTCCACCTCCGGACCATCTCCTGTATAGTCCTTTGCCATATAGGTAATAGCTTCTACGGTTCCGCACTCTCCTTCATAGGGAAGAACGATTTTGTTAGGAATCATATCCACTATACCTTCCTCCACCTCTATCTTAGGTTTCTCTTCTTTCTCCGGTTCCTCTGACGAGGCCTCTTCCACCTTTATCTCTTCTGTTTTCTCAATAGATTCTGTACTTTCCTCAACAGACACTTCACTCTCTGTGGAAGCATCAGAAGCAACCGACTCTGCAGCGTTTCCACATGCTGCGATTTGACCAATCATAAAGGTTGTCATTGTTAATGCTAACAGTTTTCTTTTCATTTTCTTCTCCTTCAACGCATGATAAAACTATCATATACTCAATGCCCACATAAATCAATAGGGACGAGGTACTATCCCCGTCCCTTTCAAATCAAAATCGTTATCTTGGTGCCCTTTCCAACCTGGCTTTCCAGAGTTATTTTCCCGTCATGCAGCTCAATGATATGCTTGACAATGGCTAGTCCTAAACCGGTGCCGCCGGTCTCTCTGGAGCGGCTTTTGTCCACCCTGTAAAAGCGCTCAAAGACCCGATTCACATCTTCCTTTGGGATACCGATTCCGGTGTCCTCCACCACAAGCCTCGCCTGGTTATCCCGATGTGACACACATACCTCTACCTTACCGCCATTCACATTGTACCGGATGGCGTTTTGAATCAGATTGTCCAATAGCTCCACCAGCATTCCCCTGTTGGACAAAACCGGTGTGGTTGTGCCGGATAAGGATAAGGTTACATTCTTGCGTTTTGCCATATCCTGCAACAGCTCCACTCTTTCCGCTGCCACCTCATACATATCCTCTGACCGAAATTCCGTCTTTGCCTCACTGCTATCCAGCTCGGAAAGCCGAATGATGTCATTGATCAGGTTTACCAGTCTGTCCGCGTTTTTCCGGATATCTCCGGCAAATTTCACCTGGGTGTCGTGGTCTATCATTTCATTCTCAATGAGCTCAGCATAACCGGAAATCGCTGTAAGAGGGGTCTTAAGCTCATGGGACACATTGGCTGTGAAATCCTGCCTGCTTTTTGCGAAGGACAGGATGTCCTCGTGCTGCTCTCTAATTCTGTGAACAAAAGGCAGAAGCTCCTTATAAACCGATTCGCTCTGGAGGTTTTCCATGTTGTCTGCCATTTCTGAAATGGGTTGCACTAATTGACTGGTCAGGTAATGACTAAGGACCACACAGAGGATTAAGATTACGCATAGCACGAATATCATATACGGAATCACCTCCATAAAGACACTGAGCATGCTTCTGGCCTCTGTGGAAACTCGAAGCACGGTGCCATCCTCCAGTAAAATCGCCTGATAGAAGGTCTTCATATTCATGGTATCTGATTTTCTCACAGATTCCCCTACGCCGGTTTGAAAGGCTTCCTGGATTTCTGGTCGATTCAGATGATTCTCCATCTCATTTGTCACAACATCATTGTCATACAGGACGCTTCCATCGGCAGAAATCAAGGTGATTCTAAGCTCCGGATCATTAAAGTCCCCTTCCCCTGCTGCCAGTCTGGAGATACCGTTGGCTGCCAGCACCTTTGCTGTAGTCTTTAAATCCTTCTTTACCTGTCCCTGAAATAAGCTGTAGCAGACCAAAATGATACTGATAAGGGTTAACACTGTTGAAAACAACGATACCATTACAAGATTCCAATTGATTTTCTGTTTCATAGAGTCCTTCCTTCTAGCCTTGCTTTTTCAAAGCTACCATATTGGAATAGTGAACACCACAAGAATATACAAAAGTTTGATACTATCTACTCTATCACATAACCGACATTACGAACCGTTTTTATGTATTCTCCCGCTGTTCCCAGTTTTTGACGCAGGGTCTTAATATGCATATCCACCGTGCGGGTCTCCCCTTCGTAGTCCGTTCCCCACACCCTCTCCATAATCTGGTCCCTGGAGAGTACATTTCCTTTGTTGATAATCAAATACTTGAGCAGCTCATATTCCTTATAGGTCACATTTATCGGTTCCCCGGAAACACTCAGGCTGTGACGGATATTGTTGATTTCAATCTCATGAAACAGCAGCTTTTCCTCCTGCTCCACGGTGGTTCTGCGCAAAAGTGCCTTCACTCTGGAGATGAGCTCCATAACGGAAAAGGGCTTCTTCAGATAATCATCCGCCCCGTTTTCGATTCCCCGTACCAAATCCATTTCAGCCGTTTTTGCCGTCACCATAATCACCGGAAGTCGTCTTGTCTCCGGTCTGTTTCGCAGCTTCTTGATGATCTCATTTCCATTCTCATCAGGAAGCATCACATCCAGCACAATCAGGTCCGGAAGCAGCTCCTCCAGCTTGGCATAGAAGGTCTTGGCATTTCCGAAGCTTAAGACCTCGTGCCCTGCAGTCTTCAGGGAAACGGCTTCTATCTCCTGAATGCTCTCATCATCTTCAACAATATAGATCAATGCCATATGCTACTCCTCCTTACCCTTATTCTTTAAGGAAAACATTTCAGAATATACTTTCACCCGCTCATAGAACCAGGGGCTCTTTTTCATATGGTCCTCCATATATTCATGGGTATCAAAGCTCCCACTATTCACTTGTATCATACAAACGGCGATATTGGAACAATGATCTGCAATTCTCTCCAGATTTGTTATAATATCCTCCAAAATAATTCCTAATTCGATGGTACACTTTCCGTTTCTTAGTCTGTCAATGTGTCGCTGTCTCAAAGTGACATTTAAGCTGTCTATGACCTCCTCCAAGGGCTCTATCTCCCTGGCTAAATCCAGATTGTCCTCCAGATACGCCTGGCTTGTCATGTTCACTATCTGATACACACCCTCCACCAAAACGCCAAGTTCCTTTTTGGCCTTGTTGGAAAATGTCAGGTTCTGGTTTAAAAGCTCCTCCAGGGAGATACAGATTTCTACCGCTCTGTCTGAGATTCGTTCCATATCACTGGTGCAGTGCAGCATAATGGAAAGCTCCCTGCTGTCTGGCCCTGACAGGGGAGCTGCCCCCAGCCGTACCAGATAGGTACCCAGAATATCCTCGTAGGTATCAATCAGCTTTTCCAGGCTTCTCACATCCCTAGCCGCCTCTGCTCTATACTCCTGAAACAAGGACAACGCCTTCAGGATACATTCTCTGGTGGAAAAGCAAAAGGCTTTCGTAGCCTCCTTGGACAGCTCACAGGCAAAGGCCGGCTGATTCAAGAATCTCTCGTCCAGGGCTGTAAACTCCTGAGGCAACTCTCTTTTTTCGGTATGCGCCTTGGTATTCTCCGGCACAGAGAGTATGGAAAGCTTGACCAGCATATTGGACAAGGGATACATGACAATCGCTGAGCCAATGTTAAATAGGCTATGAATGATTGCAACATCCACAGCTCCCGCTGAGGTTTGTAAAAAGGTGAACGGTGCTATGGCATGTATACCATAAAAGAGAATCATAAACAAAAGAGTTCCCAGGAGATTAAAATACAAATGAATCATAGATGCTCGTCTGGCATTCTTATTTGCTCCCACAGAGGACAGGAGTGCCGTCACACAGGTTCCGATATTCTGTCCCATGATAATCGGAATCGCCGTAGCATAGGTGACAGAGCCGGAAATACAAAGTGCCTGCAGGATACCCACAGAAGCGGAGGAGCTTTGAATAACCGCAGTCAGAACCGCTCCCATTGCCATTCCCAGAAAGGGATTGGAAAACATGGTCAAGATGCTGCAGAACCTTTCATTATTTGCCAAGGGCTTTACTGCCCCTGACATGGTCTCCATGCCAAACATTAAAATGGCAAAGCCCAGAAAGATTGTTGCAATGTTTTTCTTTTTGGAATCCTCCTTTGCCGTCATATACAGAAGGATACCCAATAACGCCAATAAAGGCGAAAAGGTACTTGGTTTGCATAATTTCACCAGTACACTTTCGCCTGATAAGCCTGAAAGGGACAACAGCCAAGAAGTGATCGTTGTACCTACATTTGCACCCATAATCACTCCCACAGCCTGTCCCAGCTGCATAATTCCCGAATTGACAAAGCCAACGACCATAACCGTAGTCGCCGACGAGCTCTGAATCACAGCAGTAACAAAGACCCCAAGCACCACTGCCTTCCATTTCCTGGAGGTTAATTTCTGAAGCAATAGCTCCAGCTTTCCCCCTGATACACTAGCCAGCCCATCTCCCATCAGGCTCATTCCATATAGGAAAAATGCCAGTCCTCCAAACATGGTGAAGATTCCAAAAATGTCCATTTGTTTTACCTCATTCTTTAGTATATCCCCATACTAGTAAAGAAATGTAAAATCAAGGAATGGAGTTTTGTAAAATCTGTGTAAAATTAGGGACAGAGATGAGCAGCAAAAAACTCCGTCCCTAATGCACCCTATCGTCTGTCA
>CAMAHO010000150.1 GCA_945834545.1 uncultured Lachnospiraceae bacterium
TTATTCATCTGCCACGGCAACATCTGCCGCTCCACGTTAAGTGAGAGTGTCTTAACCCACATGGTCAAAACCCTAGGCTTGGAGCATCAATTTATGATAGACAGTGCTGCTACCAGCACGGAGGAAATCGGAAACCCGCCACATCGAGGCACAGTGAATAAACTAAGAGAGGTGGGAATTCCTTTGGTGCCTCACAGGGCCAGGCAGATAACCCTTAGAGATTATGAAAATTTTGATTACATTATAGGCATGGACACCGCCAATATAAGAAACCTAAACAGGATGCTGAACGGTGACCCGGAGGGGAAGGTGTATAAGCTACTTGCCTTTGCGGGCTCTGGCAGAGATATTGCAGACCCTTGGTATACCGGAAACTTTGATGTGACCTATGAGGATGTGGTGGAAGGCTGCGAAGGGTTTTTGAGTTACCTTAAGGAAAACGGAAAGATATAGTTCCGCGTTGGATTTATGCACTCGCCACGGGACAATTAATAGACAAGAGACAATTAAAAAGCAAGAGAAAAGTAAAAAGAAAAAGACAATTAACAAAAAACAAAAGAGGAACAGCTTATGAAATGTAGTGCCTGCGGGGCTGAGATTGACAATCAGGCGGTGGTGTGTCCATACTGTGGTTCTGAGCAGATGGAAAATGCCAGACAAGAGCATACTAGAGAAGTCAATGCGCTGAAAGCAGAAACAGAGAAGGTTCGAAGAAGTATTCGTTCCCACGATGTGAGCAAGGTAAATCAGAAAATAACCAAGATATTTGCATTGCTTGTGGTGGGAATCCTTCTTTTATTGGGAATTAGTGCTTTGACTGGCATAGTTAAGAATAAAATCAAGCTGGTTTCTCAGGACAAGGCCTTGTTAAAACTGGAAGAATATTACCAGGCGGCGGATTATGAGAAGCTGACAGAATATTATGAAAGTCTGGACGATGTCTATGGCGGGAGGTTTGAAAAATACCGAAGAGTCTATGACATACAAAAACGCGTCTCTTGGACTAGCCAAAATCTGGAAGGGGACTATTGGCAGCATGTACAGGAGGGAGGCATTGACTTCTCTGTTTGGTGTATCGATGACCTGATAGGGATTTTGGTGGATGTTAAGGACTACGAGAGAGAAGAGTTTCCCTGTGGAGAAGGGGAGGCTATGAGGTTCTATCGTGAATGGGCACTGGAGGTTTTAGAGAACCGGCTTCTCTTTACCCAGGATGAAATCCGTCAGATGACAGAGATATATGAGGCCCGGGAGGACTACGATGCCGAGGTGTTTGCTCCCTATAGTGAACTGATTACGGAGAGACTACTGGCGGAATAAGGTGACGATATATGAAATGTACAAAGTGTGGCGGTGATTACCGCACCAGAGAATTGCGATGCCCCTATTGCGGCACAGAGAACCTGCTGGGAAAGCTGTGGATGGTAGAAAAAACCCAGGCAGAGCTGGAATGGATGCGAGCTCACGAGGACAAGAGGAAGAGCAAGTGGACAGTTTATGATATCAATCGAATCCTAGGTCGACTGGCAGTTGTGCTCTTTGGCATCAACCTGTTTGCAGTCCTTCTGGTTATCGTTGGCTCCTTAGGCAGCTATGGCGTCAATCAATTAAAGAAGGCATTCAACAAGGATGACATCTATGCTGTGACCCGGGAGTATTATGAGGCGGGGCAGTACTACAAAATGTACCAGTATATGAGCGAGCAGGATGTGCTACATGATAAGGAAATGGAGAAATACAGGGAGATTGCCATTTATTCCTATGAGTATGAAGGGTATCAGGAGGATTTAGCAGATTTTTATCAGGCATTAGGGGAATACAGGGCTCGTCCGGGGGAGGAAGAGGAGGAAGACTTACTCCGCAAAACCACATACTTACTGGATGCTTGCTGTGATATTCTTCGAATTCACGATGATGTTTCATACTTTGAAGAGGCCAAAAGTGTTGAGATTATTACGGAATGGAAGGATGAGATTCTGGCTCTGTTGAAAGGGACCTTCTTACTCTCGGAGGAAGAGGCGGCAGATTTAGCGAAAGAGAAATATCCTTCTATAGAGCTTTTGGAAGAGATGGCAGGGAAGCTTACGGAGAGGAGGTACTGGGAATCATGGGTGGAATAATTACTTGCAGTATCTTGATCATTCTTTTCCTTGGAATCCGCAGATTGGTAAAGAAAAATGTGGTCACACACCTGATTGCAAATCTATTCCTGGTAGTTGTTCTAGGGTTTTCGACCTATGTTTTTGCCGACTTTGCGTTTGACGAGGTGGAGTATTGGATATACGATAAGGATGAAGCTTCCAGAATGGACTGGTGTGAGAGCTTGTATGTGGATAGAGATTACAGTGGGTTGATGGTGCAGGTCAGCTTATATCATCTGGAGGGTGAGCGATTTCAAAAATATTGTGAAATTGTTGATGCCTATCAGACCTTTCAAACCTTGCAGGTATGGCAGAGAGCCGAAACCGAGGGTGTAGAAGGCGCGGCTAAAATGGTAGAGAAATATCAAGCCCTTCATAAGCGTAATATTGCAAATTCCGGTTATGCGGAAAATAAGCGTCTTATGGAAAAATGGTAGGCTTGCAGTAAACAGTCCTGTTAGGAGATAAGAAAGGAAATCAGGATGTTCAAGGCAGTGTTGTTTGACATGGATGGAACCTTAATTGATACAGAGAAGTATTATCGAATTTTCTGGCCTATGGCCATGAAGGAATTTGGCTACGACCTGTCTGACGAGCAGGTGCTGGCTATGAGAAGCTTGGGGAGACCCTTTGCACCGGCGAAGCTAAAGGAGTGGTTTGGCCAGGAGTTGGACTATATTGCAGTAAAAGAGAAGAGAAAAGAGCTTATGGAGGCTTGCCTTAGGGAAAAGGGGATTGAAGTGAAGCCGGGCGCCTTTGCTATCTTGAAGTTTTTACGTGAACGGGGAATTCTCACCTGCGTAGCCACGGCTACTGATTTGGAGAGAACAACACGTTACCTCAAGCAAACAGGTCTGTTTGAGTATTTCGACAAGATTATCACGGCTACTATGGTAAAAGAGGGAAAGCCTTCCCCTGATATTTATCAATACGCCTGCCAGGAGCTGGGCTTATTACCGGAGGAGTGTCTGGCAGTGGAAGACTCTCCCAACGGAGTGCTGAGCGCATACCGTGCGGGGTGCAAGGTGGTGCTGATACCGGATCAGACCAGCCCGGAGGAGGAAATCCGGGATAAGGTCTATGCTATTTTACCCTCGTTGGATAAGATACAGGATTTGTTCGATGCGCCCTGAGACCAGGAGCAACCGATTTGTCGGGATTCCAATCATAGAATCGATTTGGCAAGAAAACCAATCGGTTGTCGGGAACGCCAATCCTAGAACCGATATGACGGGGTCGCCCAATCCTAGAACCGACTTGGCAGAACAGCCAATCGGTTGACGAGACTGCCTGGTTTGAAGTATCATACTTAAGTTGGAATAAATGCTTGAGAAAAGGAGTCTGCTATGGACGAGAAAAAGATTTTATCAGTGTGTGACCACACATTACTGCTGCAGCAAGCAACCTGGGAGGAAATCAAGGGAATCTGTGACGATGCCAAAACCTACGGCACAGCTTCTGTTTGTATTCCCCCTTGTTATGTGAAAATGGCCAAGGACTACGTGGGAGATCAGGTCAAAATCTGTACGGTCATTGGCTTCCCCAATGGAAATATGACCACTGCCACCAAGGTTTTTGAGACCCAGGACGCCATCCGAAATGGCGCTGAGGAGATCGATATGGTAATCAATATTGGTATGCTCAGAGCCGGAAATTATGACTATGTAAGTGAGGAAATCAGACGCATCAAGGAGGCCTGTGGCAACCTTATCCTGAAGGTCATCATTGAGACTTGCCTATTAACGAATGAGGAAAAGATTAAGATGTGCGAGATTGTGACTCAGACCGGAGCGGATTATATCAAGACCTCCACAGGCTTTTCCACCGCAGGAGCCACCTTTGAGGACATCAAGCTGTTTGCGGAGCATGTAGGGCCGCAGGTGAAGATTAAGGCAGCCGGAGGAATTTCTTCCTTGGAGGACGCTGAGAAGTTTATGGAATTGGGGGCAGACCGTTTGGGTACCAGCCGCGTGGTGAAGATCATTAAGAGCAGATAAGTTGCCCTACACAATCTGTGCTCATCTGAGGGGGAAGAGATGAACTTAGAAATTTGTGTGATATAGGCTCTTTACAGGAAGGTAAGCTTTTCGGGCTTACCTTGATTTTTTTATGCAGAAGTGGTATGCTTTCTTTTGTATGTGGTGTTTTTGTGACACCTCATATAAGAGACAATCACAATTGATAAACACCGTGAAACGGTAGGAAAGGAATAGAGAGATGAAGAGAAGCTTTGATGATTTGATTTCTAAGGTAAAAGAGTGCGGCATGAAGAAGGTGGCTGTTTCCGTTGCCCAGGACTCTGAGGTGCTTTTGGCAGTAAGAGCGGCAAAGGATCGTGGCATTGCTGAGGCAGTTTTGGTGGGCGATGAAGCAAAGATTAAGAGCATTGCCGCTGAGAGCAATGTAAAGATTGATGATTTTGAGATTATCAACGAGGCAGACCCCATTGCAGCTTCTCTGGTAGCTGTAAAGCTTGCACACGATGGCAAGGTGGATATGTATATGAAGGGTCTAATTGATACCAAGAGCTTCTTAAAGAGTGTTCTTGACAAGGAGGTTGGCCTTCGTACCGGTAGCCCTCTTTCCCACGTTTGCGTATTTGAGGTACCCGGAATCGAGCAGCTGATGTTCTTGACAGACGTTGCTTTTATGACCTATCCTACCTTGGAAGACAAGGTAAGCATTATCAAGAATACCATTCCGGTATGTAATGCCTGTGGTATCGATATGCCCAAGGTAGCACCTCTGGCTGCTGTGGAGGTTGTCAATCCTAAGATGCCTGCAACGGTTGAGGCAGCAGAGCTGACTCGTATGTGCAATGAGGGTGAGATTACCGGCTGTATCGTAGATGGTCCGTTATCCTTAGATCTTGCTATTGACCCGGAGGCTGCAAAGCACAAGGGAGCTACAGACAGAAAGATTCAGGGCGACGCAGATGTTCTCTTGTTCCCGGATATTCATGCCGGCAACCTTGTTTATAAGGCAATCGTACATATGACAGACTGCAAGAATGGTTGTATTCTGACCGGTACCAAGGTTCCGGTTATCCTGACCAGCCGTTCCGATACCTTTGAGACCAAGGTAAATTCCATTGCTTTGGCAG
>CAMAHO010000151.1 GCA_945834545.1 uncultured Lachnospiraceae bacterium
ATCGCGGAAATAGGCAAGCAATAAAGTCCAGGTAATTAAAAACTGCTATACTAGTATCGTAATCCAGCAACACAACCTTATTCGTTCATCTTCGCTAGCTTCGCTGCCTGGTCGGCTGCAATACAAGCATCCAGAATTTCCTGAATATCGCCGTTCATAATCTTATCCAGCTTATATAAGGTCAAACCGATTCTGTGGTCGGTGACGCGTCCCTGAGGGAAGTTGTAGGTACGAATCTTTTCCGAGCGGTCACCTGTACCAATCTGGCTTCTTCTAAGCTCCGCTTCTGCGTCATGACGCTGTTGCTGCTCAATGTCATACAATTTGGCTTTGAGCAAGGCAAACGCCTTTGCCTTGTTTTGCAGCTGGGACTTTTCTGTCTGGCTGTAAACTACGATACCCGTAGGATAGTGCGTCAGACGGACAGCGGAGTCTGTGGTATTGACACACTGACCACCGTTTCCGGAAGCACGCATTACATCAATGCGGATGTCCTTCTCGTCGATGACAATATCAATATCTTCATCCACCTCAGGCATGACAGCCACACTGATGGTAGAGGTATGGATACGACCACCGCTCTCGGTCTCAGGGACACGCTGCACACGATGCACGCCACTCTCATACTTCATCACAGAGTAGGCTCCCTGACCGTTAATCATAAACTGTACTTCCTTCATGCCGCCGATACCGATTTCATCCACATTCATGGTCTCGACCTTCCAGCGCCTGCCCTCTGCGTAATGTACATACATACGGTAAATCTCAGCAGCAAAGAGAGCTGCCTCATCTCCACCTGCACCGGCACGAATCTCCACGATAACATTCTTTTCATCGTTGGGGTCCTTGGGAAGAAGCAAAATCTTCATCTCCTGCTCCAATTCCTCCACGCGTTTCTTGCTGTCGTTTAGAGTTTCCTTGATCATCTCTCTCATCTCTTCATCATTTTCTTCATCCAGCATATGAAGAGAATCCTCTATTTCCTGTTTACATTTTTTATATTCTCTGTAATCTTCCACAATGGGGGTTAAGTCGCTCTGCTCCTTCATCAGCTTACGGAAGCGCTCCGGATTCGCAGTTACGTTGGGCTCATTTAACTCTCCCATGATTTCTTCAAAACGGATTAATAAATCCTCCAATTTATCAAACATAAAATTATACCTTTCTTCATTTCAAATACTCAATCAAATACCTAATCCTGAAATGCAATTATCCGGAAACGCAACTAATCTACGAAACTCTATCCAAGAAAAGACTCACTTTATCCGGATAATGCAGATACTCAAACCACTTCCATACAAACCGGCTACAAATAAGTTCCGTACACTACTCTGTCCAAGCCCGCCAAATCCTTTACACAGGTAATCTGAACAAATCCTGCCTCTTTCATAAGTCCAATAACAGCCTCCTTTTGGTCGTATCCAATCTCAAAGTACAGCATACCACCGTGATACAAATACTCCTTACTCTGAGCAATGATCTGACGATAAAACCGCAGTCCATCCCTATCCCCATCTAAAGCCATCAAGGGCTCATGGTCTCTCACCTCCGGCATCAGTGTGGGAATCACCTCCGTAGGGATATAGGGGGGATTGGAAACGATGCGGTCAAATTTTCCCTCCACAGGCTCAAATAAATCCCCCTGCAGAAAAGAAATATTCTTCTGCTTCTCCTCCGGCAATAATCGACTTGCATTTTCTCTTGCTACCGAAAGTGCCTCTGCAGACAAGTCAGAGCCTACACCTATACAATCATTTTTATAATTCAATAAACTAATCAGAATGGCCCCGCTTCCGGTACACATATCCAGCACGGACATTCCATCGTGAAGCTCAATCAATACCTCTTCTACCAAGGTCTCGGTATCCTGTCTGGGAATCAAAACCTTATCATTCACCTTAAAATCAAGCCCCATGAAGTTTTGTACCCCAAGCAGCTGCTGGAGTGGGATATGCATCGCTCTCTGTTCCACAAGTTCCCTAAAGCCAGGAATCTTCTCTGAAGGTGCCTCTTTTTCACCGTCCAAAAGCAATAGATTGCGATTCCCTTCAAATACTGCTTCCAAGATTAGCCTTGCATCCAAACCTGCTTCTGCTATATCTGCATTTTGTAAGCTCTTTACAGCCAAGTCATAAAGCTCCCGATATGTCATTCTTCACTGTCCCCTGCATTTTCTTCCTGGGTTTCCTCAACGAAATCCTCTGTCCGAGTTGTTTCCGTTGTCTCTGTTGGCTCTGAGCTTGTTCCAATCTCTTTCTCCGGCTCGCTTTCCACCATAACATTCTCCAGCTCTATCCTATCCTCCAGGATAACGTGAACTTTGGCCTTACGCTCCATTTCCTCTTCCATATCCTTGGGATCCACATCATACCCAAATTCAGACTTAAGGAACGCTTTCCAATCAAATACTGCCTCCACAGAAGCAATCGCCACCTCAATCATGGAACGGTCAGGCTCCTTGGTAGTCAATCTCTGAATCCACATTCCGGGAGCTGACAAGATATTTACAATGATATTATTGCTTCGGCCCGCTATTCGAATGAGTTCATAGGAGATTCCCGCTATCGCAGGCATCAGCAAAATGCGAAGCAAAACCTTCATCAAAACATTCTCCGTGCGGATAAAGAAGAATAACACAACACTCACAAAGAATACAAAAAAGATGAAGCTGGTTCCGCATCTCTTATGTAATCTGGAGCTTCTCATAACATTGCTGACTGTAAGGGCACGCCCTCTTTCAATGCAGTTGATACACTTATGTTCCGCACCGTGATACGCAAACAACCGTTTAATATCCTTCATCATTGAAATCAGCAGAATATACAGCACAAAAATCACAATACGAAGGGCGCCCTCAATAATCATAATCAAGGATTCATTTTGAATGTACTGCTTGAAAATTCCTGATACAAAGTAGGGTAGCACGACAAAGATGCCTACAGCCAACACCACAGCGATCAGCATGACAAAGGTATTGATTATCTTCTCTGCTCGTCCGCCTGTCACCTTGTCTAAAGCCTTATATGCCTTTGTATTTTCTTCCTCTTCATCATAAAAAGCAGCCGAAGCATTCAAGGCATGATTTCCCAAAATCAAAGATTCCACAAAATTGAAGATACCTCTTATGAAAGGAATCTTCCTCCATAAGCTTTCTTCCTTGACTAACCCCTGATATCCCTCGATTTCAACCACGATTTCATCATTCGGTTTTCTCACCGCAACGGCATAACGGCTCTTATTCTTCATCATTACGCCTTCTAAAACTGCCTGTCCTCCGATTCCGGAATAGTGCCCTCTTCTGCGTGATCTCATACAACCTCCTAAAATGTCAAAAAGGTTGAGTTTTTAAGCTCAACCTTTCATCTGCCTTACTATTTAACACCGTATTTCCTATTAAACTTATCAATACGTCCATCAGCTCTGGCAACCTTCTGCTGGCCAGTGTAGAATGAATGGCACTTGGAGCAAACTTCAACGTGAATCTCAGGCTTTGTAGAACCGGTTACAAAAGTGTTACCGCAGTTACAGGTTACAGTTGCCTGATAGTAATTAGGATGGATTCCTTCTTTCATGTTTTTCACCTCTCTATTAAAATAAGATTATTGTTTTGTTCTCATCCGCACTGCCTATGCAACCACAGACAGCTTACTTATTTTAGCATAGGCAAAATAAATGTGCAAGTCCTAAATTGAATTATTTTATATGAATCTGTTACTCTTTACCAAGGAAATGAAATCCTTATTACTTTTTGTCTTTGAGAACAGCTCCAGGATTTTATCCGTTGCATCATCCGGCTTTAATCCGTTGAGGGCTTTTCTCATAATGTTGATTGCTTCCAATTCATCCTGAGCAAGCAACAAATCTTCTCTTCTGGTGCCGGACTTTGCCAAATCAATGGCCGGGAAAATACGTTTCTCAGAAAGCTTTCTGTCCAAAACCATTTCCATATTGCCGGTTCCCTTGAATTCCTCATATACTACATCGTCCATCTTGCTACCGGTATCCACAAGGGCTGTTGCCAGAATCGTCAGGCTGCCACCCTCTCTCATATTTCTCGCAGCACCGAAAAAGCGCTTGGGCATATGAAGAGCAGCAGGATCCAAACCACCGGACAGGGTTCTGCCGCTGGGCGGAACCACCAGATTGTACGCTCTGGTAAGACGGGTAATGCTGTCTAACAGGATAACCACATCCTGTTTATGTTCAACGAGACGCTTTGCTCTCTCAATCACCATCTCCGAAACTCGTTTATGATGCTCAGGAAGTTCGTCAAAGGTAGAGTAAATCACTTCCACATTTTCCCCGACAATGGCTTCCCTGATATCCGTAACCTCCTCCGGTCTCTCATCAATGAGCAGAATCAACATATACACCTTGGGATTATTCTTTAAAATGGATTTCGCAACTTCCTTTAATAAGGTAGTCTTACCTGCCTTAGGGGGAGAAACAATCATACCTCTCTGCCCCTTTCCCACAGGGCTGACCAAATCCATAACACGCATTGCTACACTACAGCCGGCTGTTTCCAGACGGATTCTTTCATTAGGGAAAATAGGTGTCATGTCCTCGAAGGCCTTGCGCTTCATGGCTTCCTCAACAGTAAATCCGTTGATGGACTTGATATACAGCAGGGCGCTGAATTTCTCCTGCATAGTACGAATCTTTTTATTTCCGGTCAGGATGTCCCCTGTCTTTAGCCCGAAGCGTCGAATCTGGCTAGGTGCTACATAGACATCATCTGTTCCCGGAAGGTAATTTGCACAACGAATAAAGCCATATCCCTCTCCCATGACCTCCAGGATACCGCAAGCTTCTATGCCACTGTCCAATTCCTTGGGGAAGTTCTTTTCATCATATACTTCAGTGACACGGGCATTTTTATTAGCTCCTGCAGCGGGCTGAGCTCCACCGGCTCCCGCATTTGGTGCTGTCCCGGATGGACTCGGTGTGCCAGTCTCCTGTTCCTTAACCGCGTCTGCCGGTTTATTTGCCCTCTCACTCATTCCCTTTTGGGCATCACTTTTCCCTGCATCCGGTCTTGTGAAAACAATTTTCTTTGGAGACCTTTTCACCTCCTCAGGTTGCTTTTCAGACTCTTTCTCTTCAGATACCTTAGGCGTATCAGCCTCACCTGCCTTTTGTGTCAAAGCATCTACCAGCTCTGATTTCTTCATCGTCGAAATACCCTTAATCCCTTGCTCCTTTGCCATATCACGAAGCTCGGACATTG
>CAMAHO010000152.1 GCA_945834545.1 uncultured Lachnospiraceae bacterium
GATATACTACACACACAAGGATGTATTTTACTATTTGCCCTTCGAAATGCTCTATTATTTTTGGAATCGATGTCAGGAGGGCGGAAGGAAAAGCTTTCGTTTTGATGAACTAAATCCCAGTTATATTTTACCAAAGACACAGGGAGTGTTAGTGCCTTATCTGGAAGGAATCAAAATAGATCTCCAGGATAGAGAAGAGTAGAATGTAGATGTTGACAACAATGATTTATCGTGCTACTATGCTAATGCATTAGCACATTAGCACGATAAAGTGAAAGGGAATATATGAGCAAAAGAATTATACATACACCGGAAGGTGTTCGGGATATTTACGGAAAAGAATATACCAGACAGCTGCAGTTGCAGGAAACCATACGCAATGTCATAAAACAATATGGGTATGATGACATACAGACTCCAACCTTTGAGTTTTTTGATGTGTTTTCCAAAGAAATTGGGACGACGCCTAGTCAGGAGTTATATAAATTCTTTGACAAAGAAAATAATACATTGGTGTTAAGGCCGGATTTTACGCCGGCTATAGCACGTTGTGCTTCAAAGTATTTTATGGATGAGACGGAGCCAATCAGACTTTGCTACCTGGGTAATACCTATACCAATACAAACAATCTTCAAGGGAAGCTTAAGGAAGTAACCCAGATGGGAGTGGAACTAATAAATGATGATTCTGTGGAAGCCGATGCTGAAATGATCAGCCTGGTTGTTGATGCACTTAAGGCAAGTGGGGTACCTAAATTTCAAATTGCCATTGGAGAAGCAGAATACTTCAAAGGTCTTTGCGAGGAGGCAGGCTTGGACGAAGAGACCGAAAAGCAGTTAAGAGCCTTTGTCTCCGGGAAGAATTATTTTGCTGTGGAACAGCTTCTTCAGGATTGTAATGTTTCCGAATATTATAAGGAAATCTTTTTACGAATTGCTGATATTTTTGGAAATATGGGTTCCCTGACTGAGGCGAGAGCTTTGGTTAAGAATGAGCGCTCTGTCTATGCCATTGACAGACTGGAAAAGCTGTATCAGGTATTAAAGCTGTATCAGGTGGAGGAGTATATTTCCTTTGATTTAGGTATGGTTAGTAAGTATCATTACTATACCGGTGTGATATTCAAAGCCTTTACTACCGGCATCGGAAATGCAGTCGTAACCGGAGGTCGTTATGATAAGCTGTTGGGACATTTCGGCAAGCAGGCACCTGCCATCGGTTTTGCCATTGTCGTAGACCATTTACTGGAGGCTTTGATGAGACAACAGGTTCCCATTCAGTTAAAGAAACAGAAGCATGTTTTGCAATATGATCCGAATGACGAGAAGGATTATGTAAACAAACTGCAGGAATGTATTGCTCTGAGAACTGCAGGAGAATATGTTGAATTAAAAGCTGCTTCCAGTAAAAGCTGATATGTGCCGATACAGAAAGGATATGATATACTATGAATTGTGATACCTACTTGACCTTTGCTCTGGGAAAAGGCCGATTAGCAAATAAAACCTTAGATTTGTTATCTCAGCTGGGAATCCGATGTGATGAGATTTTGGATAAATCTACCAGAAAACTGATTTTTGTGAATGAGGAGCTTAAGCTTCGATTTTTCCTAGCCAAAGGACCCGATGTGCCTACTTATGTAGAGCTTGGTGCTGCAGATATCGGCGTGGTAGGAAAAGATACCATTATGGAGGAAAACCGAAATGTGTACGAGATTTTGGACCTGGGCTTTGGAAAGTGTAAAATGTGCGTTTGCGGTCCGGAAAGTGCACGGGAGCTATTGCAGCATCACGAGAGAATACGGGTTGCCAGCAAATATCCCAATATTGCCAAAGAATACTTCTACGACAAGAAACATCAGACTGTGGATATTATCAAATTAAATGGTTCCGTAGAGCTGGGGCCTATCGTAGAGCTATCAGATGTGATTGTGGATATTGTAGAAACCGGCTCCACACTAAAGGAAAACGGTCTGGCAGTTTTAGAGGAGATTTGTCCTTTATCTGCCAGAATGATTGTAAATCCTGTGAGCCTTCAGATGCAAAGAGAGAGGATACAGGAGCTTGTAGCCGGAATCAGAGCGCTACAAAATAAAGAATTCTAGAAAACAAAGAGGAAAGTAAGATGCGTATCGTTAATTTGACCAAGGAAACAAAGACAAATCTTTTACAGGATTTATTAAAGAGAAGCCCTAACAGCTATCCCCAATACGAATCCACGGTGGCTGAAATCCTAGAGCAGGTGCGAACCAGACAGGATCAGGCTGTCTTTGAATATACAGCTAAGTTTGATGGCTTTGAGCTAACACCGGAGAATATCAAGGTTACTCCTGAAGAAATCCGGGAGGCCTATTCCAGCATGGATGATAAGCTTATTGAAGTGATTCGTAAGTCCAGTGAAAATATAAAACAGTTTCACGAAAAACAGCTTCGCAACAGCTGGTTTGACGCAAAGCCGGACGGCACCTTGTTGGGAGTAAAAATCACACCCATAAACAGAGTTGGTGTCTATGTGCCCGGGGGCAAGGCTGCCTATCCCTCCAGTGTACTTATGAATGTGATTCCGGCAAAGGTAGCAGGGGTTGAAGAAATTGTTATGGTTACCCCTCCCGGGAAAGACGGAAAGATTAATCCCGGAACTCTTGTTGCAGCAGATATTGCAGGTGTAAACACCATCTATAAAGTCGGAGGAGCCCAGGCAATCGCTGCATTAGCATACGGCACAGAGTCCATTCCCAAGGTGGACAAAATCACCGGTCCCGGTAATATCTTTGTGGCTTTAGCAAAGAAAGCCGTGTATGGACATGTGAGCATTGATTCCATTGCCGGCCCCAGTGAAATTTTGGTTTTGGCGGATGAAAGTGCCAATCCCCGGTATGTTGCAGCGGATTTATTGAGCCAGGCGGAGCACGACGAATTGGCAAGTGCCATATTGATTACGACCTCAAAGGAATTGGCAGAACAAACCAGCCTGGAGGTGGCGCGTTTCACAGAAACACTTAGCAGAAAAGAGATCATTCAGAAGTCTTTGGATAACTACGGCTATATCTTGCTTGCCGACACCATGGAGGATGCCATTGATGCCGTAAATGAGATTGCTTCCGAACACCTGGAGATTTTGACGAAGAATCCCTTTGACACCATGACAAAGATTAAAAATGCCGGTGCAATCTTCCTTGGAGAGTATGCATCAGAGCCACTTGGTGATTATTTTGCAGGCCCAAATCATATTCTTCCTACGAATGGTACGGCAAAATTTTTCTCACCCTTAAATGTAGATGATTTCCTGAAGAAGAGCAGCATTATTTCTTATTCAAGAGAGGCTCTTCAAAAAGTACATAAGGATATTGAACTCTTCGCTGAAAGTGAAGGCCTAACCGCTCACGCTAACAGCATAAAGGTTCGATTTGATCAAGAATAAGAGGAAGGAATGAGGATATGAGCAGAACGGCAAGCCTTACACGTAAGACAAAAGAGACAGATATTACAATTTCCTTGCAATTGGATGGTACAGGAACATCAAATATATCCACCGGCATAGGATTCTTCAATCATATGCTGCAGGGCTTTGCAAAGCACGGCTTTCTTGACTTGGATGTTACAGTAAAGGGTGACTTGGAGGTGGATGGCCATCATACCGTGGAGGATACCGGAATTGTATTAGGCCAGGCCATTGCAAATAGTCTGGGAGATAAAGCCGGTATCAACAGATATGGGTATTTTATTCTTCCTATGGATGATGCCTTAGTTTTATGTGCAGTAGACTTGTGCGGCAGACCATATTTCAATTATGAATATCAGTTTAGTACAGAGAAAATAGGAGACTTGGACACAGAATTAATCCGAGAATTCTTCTATGCAATATCCTATTCAGCCGGTATGAATTTGCACCTTCAGGTATTGGCAGGACAGAATAGCCATCACATTGCGGAAGCTATGTTTAAGGCGTTTTCCAAGGCGTTAGCGATGGCTGTTTCCATGAATCCCAAGGTGGAGGGAGTACTTAGCACGAAAGGAAGTCTGGAATAAATGACAAAGAAATTTATCGCATCTATTTATCTAATGAAAGGTAAAGCTATACGAAGTCTTAAGGACCAAACCATTATGGAATTGGACCCGGTTCGTTTAGTGAAAGCATATTGTGAACAAAACATCGATGAACTGATGGTTTTTGATTTATCCCAGAAAGATGCAGAGCATGAGGAGGCTTTGGATTGTATTAAGGAGATTTGCGAAGCCTGTGAAGTGGATGTCATCGGTTTAGGTAATATCAAACGTATGGAAGACGTGAAAAAACTACTGTACGCCGGTTGTAAGAGGGCAGTTCTTGATTTTGATTTAGAATCTAATCGAGCTATCTTGGAGGAGGTTTCCCTAAAATTTGGAAAAGAGAAAATCCTTGCCGGCTTTTCCGAGGCGGAATCTTTTCTGCAAAACACGGATGTGCTGAACAAATTTGTGAGTGGTCTTGTTATTCTAAACTCCCATATAACAGCACAAATTGAGGATAAAATCCAGATTCCTACCTATGTACAACTAAATCAGGCACCACTAAATCAGCTTTTAGATGTGCTGAAAAAGCCTTATATCGCCGGAATTACCGGTAATACTGTTAATGATAATGTAAATGAAATTCTTACCTTAAAGGATATGTGTAAGGAGCAGGGCTATGAGGTGGAAGGCCTACAGGCTGCAATCCCCTTTTCGGAGCTTACTTTAAATTCGGATGGGTTGATACCTGTTATAGTGCAGGATTATAAGACCAAAGAGGTTCTAATGATGGCTTACATGAATGAGCAGGCTTATCTGGACACCCTTCGAACCGGCAAGATGAATTATTATAGCAGAAGCCGTAAAAGTCAATGGCTCAAGGGAGAGACCAGCGGACATTTCCAGTATGTGAAAGCCTTACAGGCGGATTGCGATAAGGATACCCTGTTAGCTACCGTTTCTCAGGTAGGTGCAGCCTGTCATACCGGTGCAAAATCTTGCTTCTTTAACGAAATTGCTAAGAAAAATTATGCCGAACCTGACAATCCATTACAGGTGTTTGAAGAGGTATTCTCTGTCATTAAGGATCGAAAGGTTCACCCCAAGGAAGGTTCTTACACCAATTACCTCTTTGACAAGGGCATTGATAAAATATTAAAAAAGCTGGGTGAGGAAGCAACAGAGAT
>CAMAHO010000153.1 GCA_945834545.1 uncultured Lachnospiraceae bacterium
GGGGACGGGTATGAGCATCAAAAAACTCCGTCCCTAACGCTGCTCTCCAAGCCGGCCACATCCCGGAAGCCGTAAAGCTTTGCGGTATTTCCGATGATTTCGGCGGCAATATTTCTTCCTTCCTTTACAGCTGCAACCACATACTGTCCGTATAGCTGAAGCATTCTGTCGGAATAGGTGCTAATCTCTCCCCGAAGATAGGTCTCATACGAGGTGTTCACCAGGGTATCCTCGTAGGTATGGAGGCGTCTGGCGTTGCCGGCAACCAACGGGTGCTCCTTGGCAAACTCTTCCATCATAGTCATTTGCAGAGCCACAATCTGCTCTATAATGCTCTTCTGCTCCTCTGTCAGTTCCGGGAAATTCTCCTTGATTTCCTCGTAGCGCTCGTGGGCCGTGCTCTCCATCATCCGACCGTATTTTTCCGTGATCAGATTATGACCTCTGTGATACTCCCTGGAGAAATCAAAGTAGTATTGCATCAGCATATCTCTGTTCCAGGTCAGATACTGGCTCTTGCGCATGACACGGAAGGTGGGCCAATCATTCTGGCAATAGGCTCTGCCGCCTTCGTTCTTCACCTTATCAAAGGCCTCAAACTCCAGCTTTACAATCTTGTCTACCAGTTCCTCATCACTGCTATCCTGCAGCCTTGCACGAAACAGCAGTTCCTCTATGTGATGGTCCAGATAGCCATCCACATCACTGATCACGTTCTGCTCATAAAGCTTACCGGCAATCCACTCTCCCAAGCGGTCCATCTGTGTCATTTTCAGGTTTTCCGGCGAGCCGGTTACATCCTGACACCGTATACGCTCCAGGCTCTCCAAAATAAATTTCCCCTCAGGAAGCCGTTCCATACTCTTAACCAGCCATTTATCGTGGGGCGTATAGACACCGCAGAAATGGTGCCACAGCCTCATGGTATGCTTTTCAAAGTCTGCAAGCATGATGTGAGCCGTCATCTCATCTCCTCTTTCCAGGAAACGGAAATAATTATACTGTCCGCACTGGGAAAAGCCTGCCACATCCTCCGCCAGCTTTAGGAACCGAATCTCCCCGGGATACCCTTCTTGGAGAGAGTGATACATTCTGCTAAACTCTCCCAAATCGTCCCGAAAGATTGTCCCATTGGTGCATACCGCCAGCTCATACTCAGGCACCACCCGATACTCTATTTCATCAGGCTTTTCCGTACCCAGATGTTTCCTGAAGAAGTCAGAGATTCGCAGGACACCTCTTCTGCCCTGTGCTCGAATGCCGTACTCTCTCTTATATCCCAGATACTCTGCCGGAAGCTCTTCATAGGCCTTTGTAAGCTCCTGACCAATCTTGTCATAATCCTCATCCGTTAGCCACAAGCAGAAATCCGGTCCAAAGTCATGGTCTCGGGAAATGCCATCGTCAAATCCATAGCACTCTGAGCCTTCTCCCACCAGGCCAACCGCTATCCTGTTCTCATATTCCGGAAACTTGTCGTGAATCATCCCTGCACCAAAGTCTTGATAGAATCTTTGCGCAAGGTCAAGCCCCTTCTCCAAAGCATCAGGGTTGTTCTCTCCCAGCCTGTTTTCACAGTTTTTGATGCTATCCTGCAGACGGGCATACTGAGAATTCTCTCCTATGGTTTCCTTCACAATCTGCCCTGCCTGTTCAAACACCTCTTTTGCCAAGGCAACCTTCCCTTCCTCCAGGTAGCAGGTCGCCAGGGCAGACAAGGCTGCACAATAGTGGGGGTCCTTAAGTCCCCTTGCCCGGCATAGATGAATGGACTTTAGGGCATATTCCTTTGCCCTTCTGTAATCCTTGGCAAGCACAAAGGTATTGGCCAGGTTGCCATAGGTTACGGCGGTTTCAAAGCCTGCCTCCATAAAAGTTACAATGGAAAGTGCCTGAAACAGACAGCTTTCTGCTTCCCTGTAGTTCCCCATCTCCTGATACAGTAAGCTCATATTATTGTATAAGCCCGCCACCAAAAGATTCGTTTCCTCCAGGTTTTTCCTTTCTATGGCCTGCCTGTAGATAGCCTGTGTGCGCTTATAATACGCATCCGACTGCTCCAGCCGACCCATGGAACGAAGGGCATTGGCTACATTTAGATAGGACGTGGCTCCGGCCAAGGTCTGCTGTAAGCCGTTTTTCTCTACTCCTGCTACGGTCTGCTCTATCACCTGCAACAGCTTCTCCTGTTCGGAGGTCTGTCTGTAATAGCCAATCAGCTCATTGTATAGGGTCAGACAGAAGGAATCATCCTGTTCCTCCTTGGCTTGCTCAAGCTCCTGTAGCAAAAAGGCCTCCGCCTCCTTGGGACGTTTTTGCCGAAACAAAGCATCTACCTGCCCAAACACCTGCTGCTTATGATGCCATCTGTAGGTATTTCTCAAGCCCACCAGGAGCTTGGTATAAGCAAAGCCAGTCTCCTTTTCTCCCGTCTTAGAAGGAAACAGTTCCTGAACCAGGTCTCCGCTATACCTCTCACTCTCTTCCCTTGTAAGAGGAAAAGGCAGTGGCAGGTTTTGTTCTATTGCCTGCTCGACCGTAACCGGCACCTTCTCAAAGGGAATGTGAACCGCTTCCTGCAGCTTCAGGGCGAAGGACTCATAGGTTTCTACCCCATCGCCGCACAAATTGTAGATTTTCCCGTAAGCCAACTCGTTTCCACAGCATTTACCGATAATCTGCGCTGCATCCGAAACATACACCATCTGAAAACAGCCCGTGGCATTTTCCGGAAAGAGAATCTGCCCTGCCTTGTCTATCCACTGAAAGAAAACGCTCTCCCTGGGTGCATAGTTGTCCGGTCCGTACAACACCGCCGGCCTGATAATCGTATAAGAAAAGCCGTATTTTTCACTACAGTAGGCCACTTCCTGCTCCAGAGCAATTTTCCCGGAAATGTATGCCTCCTGCTCATTCCCCGGTTCCCTGATTGCATCCTCCAGAGGAGCCTTCTCGTCCAGGACCTTTCCTGTTCCCTTTTTTAGCACATCCACAGTACTGATAAAAATGTACTGTTTGATGGTGTCTCCCAGAATCTTAGCCAGTCCGGCAATATCCCCACGGGAATAAGCACAAAAGTCCACAACCACATCAAACTGTCCCTGCAGTTTTTCTCTATCCGGCTGTTGCCTATCCATGGCCAAAAACTGCACATTTGGGATGTCATCAAGAGCCGTCCTTCTGGTTCCCCTGTTTAGTACAGTTACCTCATTTTCTCCGGCTATCTCTCGGACAAACGCTTTCCCCAGGAAATACGTGCCACCTATTACCAGGATTTTCATATCCTATCCACCTTCAATCCATTAGTAATTTTCTGCGTGAATCTCAAAATAGCTCTGAGGGTGATTACAAACAGGACATACTTCCGGAGCCTTGGTGCCCACAACGATATGTCCGCAGTTTCTGCACTCCCATACCTTTACTTCACTTTTTTCAAATACCTGAGCGGTCTCCACATTCTTAAGCAGAGCGCGGTATCTCTCCTCATGTGCCTTCTCGATAGCACCTACCATACGGAATTTCTCAGCCAGCTCTGGGAAACCTTCCTGCTCTGCTGTATTTGCAAACTCCTCATACATATCGGTCCACTCATAGTTCTCCCCATCTGCTGCAGCCTCCAGATTCTGAGCGGTATTGCCGATGCCTGCCAGCTCCTTAAACCACATTTTAGCATGCTCTTTTTCATTCTCTGCAGTCTTTGCAAAGATGCCGGAAATCTGCTCATAGCCTTCCTTCTTTGCAACAGATGCAAAATAGGTGTACTTATTTCTTGCCTGTGATTCTCCTGCAAAAGCTGCCTGAAGGTTTTTTTCTGTCTGTGTTCCCTGATACTTGTTTGCCATAAATTTTTCCTCCTGTTTATCGTGTATTCTTTTCTTCATTAGGTCTTTGGGAAAAGACCAATGTCACGATTTTTTTTAGCAGCATTGCCAATGGTATGGCAACCGCTGTAACTAGTATAACATAGAATAGCACATTTTTGCAAAACCATACTGTTTTGATTCCCAAGAAAGAACGACTTATAAGCTCCACAAACAGGCCGTGTACCAGATACAATTCCAGAGTGATGGTTCCCAAAAAATCCAGAATCTGATTTCCGATTTTCATCTTCATTCCCAACAGTCCTACCACACAAAGCACATCCGTACTGAGTAACATTTGTGACATCAGACATACCCACCTGTGTCCCACCACCACTGTGTGCTTCAAATGAGAGTATTCCCCATAATAGGAAAATACGCCCAGTGCAAATCGCTCTCCCAGCCAGAGCGGGAGTAAGAGCGCCAGTGCCAACACCAAATACAATGCATAGTGTTTCTGCAGGTGAGGCACAAGCTTTTTTTCGTATTTTGCAAAGAAAAGACCTAAGAGAAAGGCGTGGGCAGAATTGTACCACCACTCTCCTCCCATAACCCAGTCATTGTGATTTACATAGGTTCCCACAGCGACATAAGAAATCACAACCAGGCTGGTGAAGAACAAAGCAGTTCTCTCTTTTTTGCAGAAACGAAAGGCAAGATAAAAGCCTATGTAAAACAGCGGCATGGCATACACGAACCAGCCATTGGTATTGCACATCCTGATACAGGAGAGATAGCCAAAGACCCGGAAGGGAGTCATCTTTTCTCCTGCCCAGAGCCTTGCAAAGAAATACAGCAGACTCACCAAATACCCGGTCAATACCACAGGCAAGACTCTCCTTTTTACAAAGCCCTTCAGGTAATTCTCCTTGGTGGCATAGCTTCGATAAAGTCCGTACCCGGAGCAGAATAAAAAGATGCTTACCAGGATATACCCTATTGGAACGAAGGGCTCCAAACCCGGAATGATTTGATATTTTGGAAGCCAATCCGCACAGGTCTTTTGGGAGATATGATGCAGAATGATGCACAGTGCCGCAAAGCCCTGGATTGCCTTCGTTTGACGAACGGACAGCCAGCCCTCATTCCACTCTCCTTTTCCGAATATCTTGACCTTCCAAAGCAACACTGCAAGTAGTGCCGGGTACACCAGGTAAACCAACCAGTTCATTTCTTCTCTCCCCCTCTGAAGTGACGGAATCGCAAAACTTTCTTTGTCTACTATGATACCATTCTTTTTAACGATGTCCATCACAAATCACATTACTTTGTAAGCTTTTGTAATGCTGAG
>CAMAHO010000154.1 GCA_945834545.1 uncultured Lachnospiraceae bacterium
ATCACATCCACAAAGAACGGTTCCATCACTTCCGTTCAGGCAGTTTATGTGCCTGCAGATGACCTGACTGACCCGGCACCGGCCACAACCTTTGCTCACCTGGACGCAACAACCGTATTGTCCCGTTCCATCGTGGAGTTGGGTATTTATCCTGCGGTTGATCCGTTGGAGTCCACCTCCAGAATTCTGGACCCCAGAATCCTGGGCGAGGAGCATTACAAGACGGCTCGTGGAGTACAGGAGATTTTGCAGCGCTATAAGGAGCTTCAGGATATTATTGCTATTTTGGGTATGGATGAGCTTTCCGAGGAGGATAAGCTGGTGGTTTCCCGTGCCCGTAAGGTACAGAGATTCCTTTCTCAGCCTTTCTTCGTTGCCGGACAGTTTACCGGCTTAGAGGGTAAGTATGTGCCTATTAACGAGACCATTCGAGGCTTTAAGGAAATTCTGGAAGGCAAGCACGATGATATTCCTGAGAGCTACTTCCTGAATGCAGGAAGCATCGATGATGTGCTGGCGAAGATGAAGTAGGAGGGCCTATGAATATAGAAGGTTTTTCACTGCGAATCATCACTCCGGAACGTGTTTTCTATGAAGGACCTGTAGAGATGGTGGAGTTTAACACCACAGAGGGCGAAATCGGTGTATTGCCGGGACATATTCCCCTTACTGTGATTGTGAAGCCCGGGATTTTAACAATTACAGAGGCTGAGGGAGAGAAGAAGGCAGCTTTGCATGCTGGCTTTGCAGAGATTTTACCGGAATCGATTACCATTTTGGCAGAGATTATTGAATGGCCCGAAGAAATTGATGAGAATCGAGCAGAAGCAGCGTTGGAGCGCGCGAAGCTAAGAATTGAACAAAAGGCCAGCGACACCGACATGGCAAGGGCTGAGACAGCACTTTTGCGTGCTATGGCTCGTATACAGGTGATGCGGTAGACAATATTGGAACAAATGATACGCAGTGCTCATATGTTATAAAAAACACATGGGGCACTGCGTATGGATTTTATAAGCAAGTATCCGCTTCCCTTTTATTTGGCATATGGCGATGGGGAGGCGGAGAAATCATTTTGGACAACATCCACCGGGAAGGAAGAGGCACTATTGGATTACGAATACCTGCAAAAGGTGCATCCATCCTGCTTAAGCAGATATAGGGAAAAGGTAAAAGAGGTCTTAGATCAGCTGGACTACGAGGGAAGTATGATTTATGACGAATATCCGGATCGATTCGGCATTCGAAATCTGGCCAAGACCATTGGAGCTCTTTTTGACAAGGAAACCGAACAGGATAGACAGCCGCTTAACACAGAGGATCTGATACAGGTTCTGTTGTGTGATGAAATTTACAGAAGACGATTGGAAACAAAGAAAAAAGGACAGCTATGGAATTTGGACAGGAATTACAAAGCTTTATAGACAGAAATCAGAATATCTTAGAAGGTTTCTTGGATGAAA
The DNA here is from genome assembly GCA_945834545.1 of uncultured Lachnospiraceae bacterium. Taxonomy (GTDB): domain Bacteria; phylum Bacillota; class Clostridia; order Lachnospirales; family Lachnospiraceae; genus Acetatifactor. The sequence continues at coordinate 1,464 of CAMAHO010000154.1, forward strand.
ATCTGGAACAGATTGTGTTCAGCAATCCCAGAGACAAAGAGAAGCTTTCCAAGGTGAAAATCCGACCAATTAAGGTGAGAAATTCACTTATGTTCCAGGAAACCAGATATGTAGGAGCACAGGTGTTTCATAAAAATAAAAAGAAAGAGGAGGTCTTGAAGCTGCTTTATCAGCTTCTTGCCACCTCCTTTAAGCAGTGTGAAATCAAGCACACCTTAGCTCTGGCAGTGATTTTAGTCAGTAAAAAGGGGAAACTCAGCTGGAAAATTAAGAGACTTCAGGACAAGGAGGCAGGAGACCCTGGGGCATCCTCCCTGGAGCATAATCGGAAGAAACAGTATATCCTTCCTCAGGAGGAGCCGGTGGATTTCCTGGTGGAATTGGGAGTACAAGCCCCGGACGGCAGGATACATCAGAAATATTACGATAAGTTCAAACAGATTAATCGATATCTGGAATTTATCCGTGACATAGCAGACGATTTGGAGCAGGCTCAGGAAACCTTAAGGATTGTTGACTTTGGCTGCGGAAAGAGCTATCTGACCTTTGCTATGTACTATTACCTGAAAAAGATGTTAGACAGACAGGTAGAAATCATTGGCTTGGATTTGAAACAGGACGTTATAACCCATTGCAATGACATTGCGAAAAAGCTGGGCTATGAAGGCCTTACCTTTTTGTGTGGGGATATCAAGGACTATGAGGAGTCAAGACAGGTGGATATGGTAGTCACTTTGCATGCCTGCGATACTGCTACGGACTATGCCATTGCCCAGGCCATAAGCTGGGGAGCAAAGGTCATTATGGTGGTTCCCTGTTGCCAACACGAGCTTAATAAAAAGCTGCAGTGCAAGGCATTAGAGCCTGCCACCAGATACGGTTTGATCAAAGAGAGAATGAGCGCACTTTTAACAGATGCTATGCGGGCGAATTTGCTTGAGGAACAGGGCTATGATACCCAGATTCTGGAATTTATCGATATGGAGCATACGCCTAAGAACCTGTTAATCCGTGGAGTCAGAAAGTCAAAAATGAAAGCGGGACACAGACGAGCCTATGCAGATGAGCTAGCAAACTTTTTAGGAACCGAATTAACATTGAATCAATTATTAAAGGAAAGCACAGATTGATGAAAAAGACTCTTCTCAAGGCAGTGGTATTTCTTCTCACATTCCTACTGTCTGTAGTGATTATCAATCGAATAATAAATAGGGATTATGATAGCATGACGGTGGAGATGTCCCCGGCGTCCCTCCCTGTGATATCTTTTGAACAGCTGGGAGAGTACTGCAATGCCTTATACGGACATACTGCTACTCTGGATTATGGGCTGCAAAGAGATAGTATCACGATGCTGAATCAGGACAGAAGCTTAGCCTTTCAGATACGATTATACGGAACCAAGGTGAATACTATCCAGTATGAAGTGCGAGACATAGAGGAGGCCAGACTGATTGAGAATAACGCAGTCACTGACCTGGAGTTTTCCGGGGATACGGTCACAGCCAAGATTGCCCTAAAGGATTTATATGAACAGGGGAAAGAATATCTCCTGGTATTGAAGCTAAGTATGGTAAATAACATAGAGGTCTCTTATTATACAAGGCTTATTTGGAGTGAGGAGCTGCATTTCCAGGAGAAACTTCAATATGTACAGGATTTCCACCAGAGATTGTATAATAAGGAGGCAGCCAAGGAGCTTGTGAAATATTTGGAGCCAAATTCCTCGCTGGCAGATAACTCCACACTTCATAAAGTCAATATTCACAGCAGCTTCAAGCAGATTACCTGGGGGGATTTGCAGCCGGAGGAGATGGAAAAGCCGCAGTATACCTTTCGGGAAATCTCAAACCAAACCATGTCGGTGACCCTGGATTATCGTGTAAAGCATAAGAATGCCGAGGGAGAAGAACGAATCTATTTGGCGCAGGAATTTTATCGGATCCGCTACACTCCGGATAGGATGTATCTGCTGGAGTATGAAAGAGAAACCAATGAACTGACGGATGCCAACAATATGTGTGCCAACGACAAGCTTTTGTTGGGAGTTCGCAGTGAAGCGGTGGATATGATGGAGAGTGCAGATGGCAATACAGTGGTATTTGTCAATAATAAACGACTGTTTTCCTATAATACGGTAACGAACAAGCTGGTAATCATCTTTAGTTTTTATGAGGAGGGCAACTTTGACGAGAGAAATCTGAATCCAAACCATGATATAAAGATATTGGGTGTGGACGAAGCCGGCAATGTGGATTATGTTGTCTATGGATATATGAATCGGGGCATCCATGAGGGAGAAACCGGGCTCTGGGTGCGTCGGTATGAAAGTACTACCAATACCAATGTGGAGAGTGTCTTCGTTCCCTCCACGCGACCTTACCGGGTACTTAAGTGGGAAGCTGAGAAGCTTTTGTATCTGAGCAAACTAAAAGATTTCTATTTTCTTATGGAGGATCAGGTTTCCTGCGTTAATCTGGACGATTTGACCATAGAGCAGATTGGTGAGGTAACACTGGAGAATTCCTTATATGTTTCGAACGACAATAGTATTATTGTCTGGCAGGAGGGGGAAACGGAGTCTTGTCGCAGTCTGGTGATTAACAATCTGAGCAAGGATGCAAAACCTCTATCCATAAATGCTGGATATAACGAAGTGCTGAAACCCTTAGGGTTTATCGGAGAAGATATTATATACGGAGTGGCCAGGAAGGAGGATTTGATTCGAGATATGGCCGGCACTCTGTTCGTGCCCATGTATAAGGTTATTATTGCCAATGTTCAGGGAGCAATCTTAAAAGAATATATAAATGAAGGCATTTATGTAACCGATTGTCAGGTGGAGGACAACCAGATTACCCTCACCAGAGTGGCAAAAAATAGCCAAGGGATGTATGAAACCATTCTGGACGACCATATCGCCAATAATCAAAAGCTACAGGAAGGCAAGAATACGATTAAGGCTCCCACCATTGATATCTATGGAAAATATGTCCAGATTCAGGTGAAAGCTTCCATAGACACCAAGAGCTTGCAGGTACTGCAACCAAAGGATGTAGTCTTTGAAGGTGGCAGAATGCTGGAGATTTCCAAACCTGAAAGGGAGGAGCAGGTCTATTATGTTTTTGGGAAGGATGGGGTGGAACTGATCACCCGGTTGCCGGGAAAAGCCGTAAGTGCAGCTTCCCAAATGGCAGGCACTGTCATCAATAATAAGGGTAAGGTGATCTGGAAGAAACAGATACGAAGCGGACGAAATCAGATTATGGCCATAAAGGAGCCGATTGTTACTGCCAGGGAAGACAGCTTTTCCGTCTGTCTGGATGCTATGCTGATGCAGGAAGGCATCAATCGAGATACCAAAAATCTTTTGGAAGCCGGTGAGGATATTGGTTCTATCCTTGAGGACAATCTGGAGGGAAGCATCGCACTAAATCTCCAGGGCTGCAGCCTGGACGCTGTCTTATACTATGTAAGTCAGGACATCCCGGTTTATGCAACTTTAGGGGATGAGGCAGTCCTTGTTACCGGTTATAACGAGTTTAATGTGGTTATTTATCAACCCTCCACCGGCAGACTCTATAAAAAAGGCCTGTATGACAGTACGGAATGGTTTGCAAAGTACGGAAATCAGTTTTTTGCGTATTGCAGATAAAGG
>CAMAHO010000155.1 GCA_945834545.1 uncultured Lachnospiraceae bacterium
TTGCTGTCTAAAGGGTTCATCGTTGAATTGTATCATTTTCTTTGTCCTAACGAATTCCTACGGCCATCCTCACGAAGCAACCCTGAGGCGCCTGCAGGCAGCCGACGCAAAGGTACTCCGCACGGATGAGCTAGGGCAAATTCGTATTTCTGTTGACAAATAAGGCAGTGTTAGGGGCAAGCGGGGTACAGGGGAGAAAAAGGGCTACTTGTACCCAGCGAAAGCCCTCAGAAACATCAAATACAAATAAATTAAGAATAGAAAGGAGAAGCTATGGAGAATTTGATTGTTATTGGGATTTTGCTTGTTATAGTAGGGGCAGCTAGTATATACTTATGGAGAAAAAAGAAGAAGGGTACAAACTGTATCGGATGTCCGCCAGCCGGCTGCTGCCCGACTGCGAGGAAACGATTGAGGGAGGAAACATGAGAACGAAGACGCATTTACCACTGTTTGGTGTAGGGCCTGTAATTGTTTATGGTCAGGTATTGATTACGGCAGTTGCGATTTGGTTAACCTATGTATTTGATGTAAGTTTTGCCAGCTTTGATGCTTTAAAGCTTCCCTTTGGGGCAGTAGGAATCCTTTTCATCCTATTTGGGCTTTATTTGGATGTGAGCGCCAAGTATAAATCAAAAATATTCAAGCATGTGGAAGAGAATAAGCTGATAACAGACGGTGTCTATGCATATACCAGAAATCCTGTATATTCAGGGTGGTTCCTAATATGTGTGGGGGCGATTTTTATTACAAATAATCTTCTGTTATTCATAGTTCCGGTGATTTGCTGGATGTATATGACCATATTCTTAATCAAAACGGAGGAAGTGTGGCTTAAGGAGCTATACGGGCAAGAATACATTGCATATTGTAAAAAAGTAAATAGATGTATCCCATGGGTGCCTAAAAAGTAAGTGAGCGATTGTACCCGCAGAAGTCATAATTATTTTGGACTGAGATGTGGCAGGTAACCAAGCTTGGTTACCTGTTATTCATTTGCCTAAAATGGAGCATTCTGCTTGGAAGAATCTCTGAAATAAAGCAAGAAAAGTAAGTCGGTGGGGTACAGGGAGGAAAAATGAGCATCTGTACCCTGCCGGAACAGCTATTGCATACTTTGTTTGGAAAGAGTAGAATGGGAATGAAAAAAGTATGATAAAAAGTATGAAAATAGGTATGAAATAAGTATGCAATAAGTATGCAATAATGATCTTCAAATGAAAGTAGAAAGATTTGTCTCAGAGGCATTGCCCAGCAAGGAGAGAAACTATATCAGAGAAAAGAAAACGGGATGAGAAGCGAAGGAGAGGCTCCAAGAAATCCCGGAGAGAAGGAATGAAATATGAATATTCAAGATAAAATGAAGGATGTTGTAAAGGATTATGTGATGTCAGATGCAGTTCTCGATACCATTCGGGCGAATATGGAGCCCATGGAGGCGCTGATGGCATATTATCGTTGTGCCATTATGGAAATAGAAACGAAGTTCAGAGTGCTAAACGAGCAGTTTTCTTTGCAGTATGATAGAAATCCTATTGAAACAATCAAATCCAGAACAAAATCCATTGAGAGTCTGGCAAAGAAGGTCAGAAACAAAAAGATACCGCTTTCGGTGCAGTCTATTGAGGAAAATATTAACGATATCGCCGGTGTGCGGGTTATTTGCGGATTCCCGGAGGATATTTATATGCTGGCAGATTGTCTGCTAAAGCAGGATGATATTACCCTGATAGAAAGAAAGGATTACATCGCAAATCCAAAGCCCAACGGATATCGTTCCCTTCACTTGATTGTCTCGGTGCCTATTTTCCTAAAGGATGAGAAGAAAAATATGAAGGTGGAGGTCCAGCTTCGGACCATTGCTATGGATTTCTGGGCAAGTCTGGAGCACAAGATCCGCTATAAGAAAAATCTGAGCGAGGATGTGCAGGAGAAGCTGGCCCAGGAACTGCTATATTGTGCGGAACAGAGTGCTGATCTGGATTTGCGCATGCAGAACATTCGCAACGAGCTGGGCTAATATTTTGCAACCGTGAAATAACTTGCTATTATTCCCAGATTCCCTTATAATAGTGGCAAACAAATTGACCTAAGCATAAGATATATCAGAAACACGGAAAGCGTTGTGGTTCTCCACAGTGCTTTTTTTGAGAGCCCTATATCGAAAGCTGGTCTGCAAATAATATATATATACAGAACCAAGGGTGACACAGAATTCTGATATAGAAGCTTTAAAGAAAACCAAGAGAAAGGGAAAAGGAGTTCTCCTGACAGATATATGAATATTGAAGTAGACGGATATAATATATGCTATAAAGTGACAGGGAACGGCGAGAAAACCTGTGTTGTGCTGCAGGGCTGGGGAACGGATCTTGGAATCTATGATACGGTGGCAGACAGCATAAATGCCAAATACAGGGTGATTCAGTTTGACTTTCCAGGGTTTGGGGGAAGTGATGAACCCAGGGAGGCCTGGAATGTGGATGCCTACGCAGATTTCTTCTGCAAGCTTATGCAGGCCCTGGGGATTGAGGCTGCAACCTTGATAGGGCATTCCTACGGAGGAAGAGTCATCATCAAGCTGGCCTCCAGGGAGGAGCTGCCCTTTTGCATAGAAAACATCGTGTTGATTGACAGCGCCGGCGTTTTACCCCAAAGGACCTTTGCCCAGAAGGTAAAGATTAAGAGATATAAGCTCCTTAAAAGAATTTTGAACCTAAAGGTGATTTATGCATTGTTCCCGGAGCTTATCGATGATTGGAGGAGCAGACAGGGCTCGGAGGATTACAGGAAGGCCTCACCCATTATGAGGCAGTGTCTGGTAATGGCGGTGAACGAGGACCTGACAGAGCTATTGCCGCGGATAAAGCAGGATACCTTGCTAATCTGGGGGGATAAGGATACAGCGACTCCGATTCGGGATGCAAAGATTATGGAGGAAAAGATACCCAGTGCAGGGTTAGCGGTAATCCGGGGTACAGGTCATTTTTCCTTCTTGGAGCAGCCCAAGGTGTTTGACAGGATTATGAAATCATATTTTCAGGTAGGTAATTAGGATGATAATCAGGACAATCATAACAGCTGTATTGGCCATATATGCTCTCTCTTTAACCATGAGACATAATATGCATATGTTTCAGCTGAATGGTTACAAACATGATGAACATATCCATTGGCTCATTAAGAATGCAAGGCAGCAATGGCTTCTTGGTTTCGGGCTTTGCCTGGGCGTATTGAGGCTTATTCTGCCCTATTTTGCGGTGGATTTGATGATTTATATCACATTGCTCTTAGACATCTTAGTCTACAGAGCCTTAGACCGCTTACATTCCAAGAAAAAACTGGTATATACCCCAAGGGTAAAGAGGATGTTGGCGACGAACCTTATGGTAACGGTTTTTGTCGTTGCTGTGGTTTGGGTGTTTGCAGGATATTCGTACTTATCCGGTGTGTGCATGATGTTGGTGTCTGCACAATGGGGCACGATTTTCATTGCAAATCTTATCAACCGTCCGATTGAAGTCAGCATCAATCAGCATTACATAAGGGATGCCAAGAGAAAGCTGAGGGAAAGACCGGAGCTTGTGATTGTGGGAATTACAGGAAGCTATGGAAAAACCAGCATGAAATTTTATTTACAGACACTTTTACAAGGGAAATACAATGTGCTGGTGACTCCCGGAAATTTCAATACTCCCTTGGGAGTGACAAGAACCATACGGGAGTATTTAAAGCCGACACACGACATTTTCCTTTGTGAAATGGGAGCTCGTCGCGTGGGTGAGATTAAGGAGATATGTGATTTGGTACATCCAAACCATGGCGTGATTGTGTCCGTTGGCCCACAGCACCTGGAAACCTTTTATTCTATGGAAAACATTCAGAAAACGAAGTTTGAATTGGCAGATTCCCTGCCGGATGACGGCTTGCTTTTCTTAAACGGGGATAATGAATACATTCAGGAGAAGGCTGTAGAGTACAAGCAGAAGATATTCTACTATTCCGAAAAAGAAGGAGAAGGATATAGCGCCAAGGAAATCGTAGTGTCCCAGTGTGGAACGGAGTTTACCGTGGCGGCACCAAATGGGGAGTCGGAACGCTTCCAGATGAAGCTGATTGGTGCACACAATGTCATCAATGTGGTGGGAGCAATAGCGGTTGCTCATAAGCTGGGTATGACCTTAAAGGAGTTAAAAATACCGGTGAGAAGAATTCAGCCGGTGGAGCACAGAATGCAGATGCAGGAGCATGGCCTGGTTACCATCATTGATGATGCCTACAATTCCAATCCCATAGGCTCCAAGGCTGCTGTGGAAACCTTAGCTATGTTTGACGGCATCCGAATTCTCATTACACCTGGGATGGTGGAGCTGGGGGAGAAGGAAGAGGAATACAATTTCAAGTTTGGAACCTATGCTGCAGATTGCTGTGACTATATTTTATTGGTTGGGAAAAAGCGCGCCCAGCCCATCCTTGAGGGGGCACGTAGTAAAGGCTTTCCCCAGGAGAGATGTCTGGTATATGACAAGCTGGAGGAGGCTATGGCATATGCATATACAATAAAAGGGCAAGGTCACAAATACATTCTTTTGGAGAACGATCTGCCAGATAATTATTAGGAGGAGTGAACAATGAAGACCAAAGTTGCAATGATTTTTGGTGGCAAGAGTGTAGAACATGAGGTCTCAGTCATTTCCGGTATTCAAGCCTATCTTAGTATGGATACCGAGAAATACGATGTCATCCCGGTATATATGACGAAGACAAACGAGATGTATGTGGGAGAGGAGATTGGAAAAATTGAGGCCTATAAGGACATCCAGGGATTGCTTACAAAATCCCAAAGAGTCATTATGGTAAACGAGGGCGGCAAGGTCAGTCTGGTATCCTTTCCGTTAAAGACCTTTGGCAAGAAGGTGCATATTCCCATTGATGTTGCATTTCCGGTGGTTCACGGTACCAATGTGGAGGATGGTGCCTTCCAGGGGTATCTGAAGACCTTGGGAATTCCCTTTGTGGGCTGTGATGTGACAGCCTCTGCTATGGGAATGGATAAGTACATTCAAAAGACTCTGCTTCGGGAGAGTGAGGTGCCGGTTTTGGA
>CAMAHO010000156.1 GCA_945834545.1 uncultured Lachnospiraceae bacterium
AATACGCCTGTTGTACAGGTTATGAGATGATCACCCGATTACGAGCAAAGGAAGCTGCGAAGCAGCGAGGAAGCACCGAAGGTGCGCTTTGCGAATGGCGCGACTGAACTGTTACAATCGTTGCTTTTTGTCGATATTTGTACTATAATCTTACGATACCAGGGTTCCAAGGTCTTTACCCACTTGAGCTTGCTCAAAAGTAGGTAACAGACCTTGGAACCCGCCCAAATATGAGCACATCGTGGGACGCCAGTCCCACACAGATATGCGAATATTTGGTAGGATTGTGAGAGCACCGAAGGTGCGGAACAATCCGTGGGTATACAATTTCTTTGAAAGGACATCTTATGAGCACCAACCAGATTCACCATAAGCTAGGTATTGATATAGGTTCTACTACTGTTAAAATAGCCATTCTGGATGAAAATAATACATTAGTATTCTCAGATTATAAGAGACATTATGCAAATATCCAGGAGACTCTCTGCGAACTGTTAAAGGAAGCAAAGGATACCTTGGGAGAGATATCCCTCTATCCTATGATAACCGGTTCCGGGGGGCTAACACTTGCCGGTCATTTGGGAGTTGATTTTACTCAGGAGGTCATTGCAGTTGCCTCCTCCCTGGAGCACTATGCTCCCAAGACTGATGTAGCCATTGAATTAGGTGGAGAAGACGCCAAAATCATTTACTTTGAAGACGGAAATGTAGAACAGCGTATGAACGGCATCTGTGCCGGAGGAACAGGCTCCTTTATCGACCAGATGGCCTCCCTGTTACAAACAGACGCCACCGGTTTGAACGAGTATGCCAGAAACTACCACTCTATCTATCACATCGCTGCCAGATGTGGTGTGTTTGCAAAGACGGATATTCAGCCCCTAATCAATGAGGGTGCTACCAAGGAAGATTTGTCTGCATCCATTTTTCAAGCGGTAGTCAACCAGACCATCAGTGGCCTGGCCTGCGGGAAGCCTATTCGCGGCCATATCGCCTTTTTAGGCGGCCCACTTCATTTTCTGGATCAATTGAGAGAAGCCTTTATCCGCACCTTAAATTTGGATGACGAGCATATTATGAAGGTGGATCATTCCCACCTGTTTGCCGCAATTGGCTCGGCACTCAATACCAAGAATGAAACCTGCTTCACCATAGACGAACTTATTGGCAAATTATCCAACAGGATTTCCATGCAATTTGAGGTAGCCCGCATGGAGCCTCTTTTCTCTTCTCAAGAGGAATATGCTGCCTTTACAGAACGCCACTCCAAGGCAAAGGTGGTTACACGAGACTTAAGCAGCTACTCCGGAAATGCCTATTTAGGCATCGACGCCGGCTCCACCACCACCAAGATTGCTCTGGTAGGGGAGGATGGTTCCCTTCTCTACTCCTTTTACAGCAACAATGATGGCAGTCCTCTGAAAACCGCCATCCGCTCCCTAAAGGAGATTTACACTGTACTGCCGGAAACAGTACATATTGTCCGCTCCTGTTCCACGGGATATGGCGAAGCTTTGATGAAGGCTGCCCTACAGTTAGATGATGGAGAGGTGGAAACCGTTGCACATTACAATGCCGCTGCCTTTTTCAATCCTGATGTAGACTGCATTCTGGACATTGGCGGGCAGGACATGAAATGTATTAAAATCAAAAAGCATACCGTAGACAGTGTGCTTTTAAATGAAGCCTGCTCCTCCGGCTGCGGCTCCTTCATTGAAACCTTTGCCAAGTCCTTAAATTACAGTGTTCAGGACTTTGCGAAATGTGCTCTGTTTGCAGAGCATCCCATAGACCTGGGAACCCGTTGTACCGTGTTTATGAATTCCAAGGTAAAACAGGCCCAAAAGGAAGGTGCCAGCATATCGGATATCTCAGCCGGTCTTGCCTACTCCGTTATCAAGAACGCCTTGTTCAAGGTAATCAAGGTTTCGGATGCCTCTGAGCTGGGCGTCCATATCGTAGTACAGGGCGGAACCTTCTACAATGATGCTGTCTTAAGAAGCTTTGAAAAAATAGCAAAATGTAAGGCTGTGCGCCCTGATATTGCAGGAATCATGGGTGCCTTCGGTGCTGCCCTTATTGCCCGTGAGCGCTATACAGAGGGCTATCAGACGAACATGCTGGACTATGAGGGCATCTGCGACCTTACCTTTGAAACCACTATGGCCAAGTGTAGGGGCTGTACCAACACCTGCCGTCTCACAATAAATCACTTTTCCGGCGGAAGACGTTTTATTTCCGGTAATCGCTGCGAGAAAGGAATAGGTGGCGAAAAAAATAAAAATCATGTGCCCAATCTGTATGAATACAAATTAAAACGGCTGTTTGATTATGATTCTCTCTCCGAAAAGGAAGCCACCAGGGGAACCGTAGGTATTCCCAGAGTCCTGAATATGTATGAAAACTATCCCTTCTGGCATACCTTCTTTACGAAGCTTGGTTACCGGGTGATTTTATCTCCCCTTTCCAACCGCAAGATTTATGAGATGGGAATCGAATCCATCCCCAGTGAATCTGAATGCTATCCGGCAAAGCTGGCTCACGGCCACATAAACTGGCTATTACAGCAAAAACTGGATTTTATCTTCTACCCTTCTGTCTTTTATGAGAGAAGAGAATTTGCAGATTCCAACAATCACTACAATTGTCCAATTGTGACCTCTTACTCTGAAAACATTAAGAACAATGTGGAGGAAATTACCCGAGGCGAAGTGAAATTCCGTAATCCATTCATGTCTTTCTTAAATGAAAAGACTCTATACAATGCCTTGGCTAAGGAGTTTCCGGAGATTCCCGGTAAAGAATTAAAGTCCGCCATTCATACCGCCTGGGAAGAGCTGGCAAAAACCCGTAAGGACATTCAAAATAAGGGCGAGGAAGTGCTTAGTTGGCTGAAGCAAAATAACAAGCACGGAATCGTGCTTGCCGGCAGACCTTATCACATTGACCCGGAGATTAATCACGGCATACCGGAGCTTATTACCTCCTTTGACATCGCCGTTTTGACCGAGGACAGCATCTCTCATTTAGCAAAGCCTGAGCGGCCTTTGATTGTCTCTGACCAGTGGATGTACCACTCCAGATTGTACGCCGCAGCAAGCTATGTGAAAACAGTAGAGAATCTGGATTTGATTCAGCTAAATTCCTTCGGCTGCGGACTGGATGCTGTCACCACAGACCAGGTGAATGACATTCTTGCAGGCTCCGACAAGATTTATACTTGTCTTAAAATCGATGAAGTAAACAATCTGGGTGCGGCTAAGATTCGTATTCGCTCTCTGCTCTCTGCCCTGCGTGCCAAGGAACAAAAGCACGAGAAGCGCATACTACATTCCAGTGCCATAAAGAAGATACCATTCACAGAGGAAATGCGCGCCGATTACACCATACTCTGTCCCATGATGTCACCTATACATTTTGATTTGCTGACACCAGCCTTTAACTCCTGCGGATATCATCTGGAAATCTTAAAAAATGACAACAAATCCGCGGTGGATACTGGCTTAAAATATGTCAACAACGACGCCTGCTATCCTTCCTTATTGGTAGTTGGTCAAATTATGGATGCCATCTTAAATGGAAATTATGATTTAGATAAGCTTGCCATCCTCATGACCCAGACCGGAGGCGGCTGCAGAGCTACCAATTACATTGGCTTTATTCGAAGGGCATTAAAGAAGGTTGGCCTGGATCACATTCCCGTAATCTCCTTAAACCTGGGTGGCATCGAAACCAATCCCGGTTTCCACATTAATCTAAAGATGCTGGTTCGTGTGGCTATGGCGGCGGAGTTTGGGGATATCTTCCAGAGATGCTTATATCGCACCAGACCTTACGAGAAAGTGCCGGGAAGTGCTGAGGCTCTGCATCAGGAATGGCTCACCAAGTGTATTTCCTTCCTGACAGAAAAGCATCATAATTATCTTACTTTTAATAAGCTGTGTCGTCAGATCATTCGGGATTTTGACGCCTTAGAATTAAACGAAGATCTACGAAAGCCAAGAGTCGGTATTGTAGGTGAGATTCTGGTGAAGTACTCTCCTGCCGGAAACAACCATTTGGTGGAGCTATTAGAACGGGAAGGCGCCGAGGTAGTTGTTCCTGAGCTTATCGACTTTATGTCCTACTGTTTCTATAATCAGGTGTACAAAAGGGAGCAGCTTCGCACCAGCAAGAAGGCAGCTGTTGTTTGCCACCTGGGGATCTGGTTCCTGGAACATATTTTAAGAGGGGCTGCAGTAAAGGAATTCCAAAAGACAGACCGCTTCGGTGTACCTGCTCATATTATCGACGAAGCCCGCATGGCAAAGGATATTGTCAGCATTGGAAACCAGACCGGTGAAGGATGGTTTTTAACCGGAGAAATGATAGAGTTGATACATAATAATGTGCCTAATATTGTGTGTGTTCAACCTTTTGGCTGTCTCCCCAATCATGTTGTGGGAAAGGGTGTTATCAAGGCCTTGCGTAAGGCTTATCCCGAATCCAATGTGGTAGCCATTGATTATGACCCCAGCGCAACAGAGGTGAATCAGCTCAACCGTATCAAGCTTATGCTGTCGACAGCAGTCAAGAAAATGAAAGTATAAACTTATAGCGGACAGTGGGGACAGGTACATTTGATCCATGATTCTTGGGTCAAATGTACCTGTCCCCACTGTCCCCACTATACCCGCCGTTTGTTTTCCAAGCTATGTATATCTTCTCCAGGTCATAGTCAGGAGTGAATCTTACAACAGTTTCATACATAGGTTTCACTTCTTCCTGCTCCATTTCCAAATCTTCTGCAATGGAAAACAGAGATTTTCCTCTTTTTACTTTCTTGTAGACAAGGCTCAATAATTGACGCTGTTCGCCCTCTAGTCTTCCCTCTTGTCTTCCCTCTTGTCTTCCCTCTTGTCTTCCTTCCATTTTCCAATCTCTTTTCAAATCTCTTATAGCTTTACACATTTCTTCCTTCTCCTCCACTACCTTCTGAATAATATCTTTA
>CAMAHO010000157.1 GCA_945834545.1 uncultured Lachnospiraceae bacterium
GAATAGTATTTGCAGTATGTTAGAACAAAACACAAGTGTGGACGGCGTTCAACCCCATCCCCGTATGAAACAGTTTTTTAGGGCTATTCTGCCGAAGAGCTTCTTTACAAAGCTCATGATTTGGAAACGCAGAATCATTGGTCCTCATGTGGAATACGACGAAAAGAAGGAAACTGTCTGAACAGTTACAGAAGGAAATAGTGCATGAATGTGTTGAAGGATATATACCGATATCGGGAAATGGTGAGAAGCTTGGTGAAGAGGGATTTACAGGGCAGATACAAAAATTCTGCCCTGGGTTTCTTGTGGACTTTTTTGAACCCCTTGTTTCAATTGTGCGTGTATTCCTTTCTCTTTACAGTGATTATCCCCATGCCCATCGAGAAATACTATATTCATCTGTTTGTGGTGTTAGTGCCCTGGATTTTCTTTTCCACCTGTATGACAGCAGGTGCAAGAGTGGTTCTTGACCAGCAGGATATGGTCAAGAAGATTTATTTTCCAAGAACGGTTCTGCCCATCGCTTTTACCCTTAGCCAGTTAGTCAACATGCTGCTTTCTATGCTGGTCATTCTGGTAATTGTGGTCGTATCCGGTCATGGGATTAACCTGGTGGCACTATTGGCCTTGCCTGGCTTGGTGCTGCTGCAATTTCTGGTTTGTCTCGCCATAGTCCTGATTGTCAGTGCAGTGACCGTGTATCTGAGAGATATGGAGATGATTCTGGGAGTGGTTGCCTTTGCACTCATGTATGCCGCTCCGGTGATTTATGCAGAATCCTATATCCCCGAGAAACTAAGAGGACTGTATTATTGCAACCCTATGGCAGGGATTCTGTCCGGCTATCGCTCTGTGTTTTATTACAAGGAGCTTCCGGATGTCTCTATCCTGATTAGCCCGATCCTTTTTGGTACCATAGGAGTCGTTCTGGGCTTCCTGGCGTTTGGCCGTATGCAAAGACATTTTGTAGAACAGATGTAGGATGGTTAGGGCAAAAGGGAAGGAGCTGTAGGATGCAGGATTGGAATGTAATAGAAGTAAATCATGTAGCAAAAAGCTTTAAGATATATACAGACAAGGGACATACCCTGAAGGAAAGGGCAATTTCCTTAAAACGAAACCGCTACCAGACCAGAGAGGTCTTAAAGGACATTAACTTCCAGGTAAAGCGGGGGGATTCCCTGGGCCTTATCGGCCACAACGGCTGCGGCAAAAGTACCCTGCTTAAGATGCTGACAAAGATTATGTATCCGGACAAGGGGAGCATCGAAATCCGGGGTAGAGTATCCAGTCTGTTGGAGCTGGGAGCCGGGTTTCATCCGGACTTGTCGGGAAGGGAAAATATTTACATCAATGCCTCCATCTTTGGCATGACAAGAAAGGAAATCGATGAAAGGCTGCAGACCATTATCGATTTCGCTGACCTGGGAGACTACATCGATAATCCGGTCAGAACCTATTCCTCCGGAATGTATATGAGACTTGCCTTCTCCGTGGCCATCAATGTGGACGCGGATGTGTTGATTGTAGATGAAATCCTGGCGGTAGGGGATGTGAATTTCCAACGGAAATGCTTAAAGAAAATGAATGAGCTCCAGGAACAGGGAGTGACCATCGTCCTGGTTTCCCATTCTATGGAACAGATTACCAGCGTCTGCAACCAGTGCGTGTGGATTCAGGATGGCGTGGTAGTTGACGCCGGAGAGACAGGCAGAGTCACAGAACGGTACCTGGCCTTTATGGAGGAACAGGCCGGAGCAGAGCATGTTGCCGAGACGGTGAGAAAAAAAGAGTGTATAGGCACAATCGACCAGGCTCAGCTCTTAGCCAACGGAGCAGAAGGAAAGTATATCTTCACTCCCCAGGATGAGCTGGAGCTTCGGTTCCACTATACAGGACCTGACACAGGGGTGGTTTGCTTCCTGGTAGACATTACCAGAGAGGATTTCGTTACCTGTCTAATCAAGGATTATACCAATGACGAAAAGGGATATCCCGGGAAGGAAGGCTTTGTCACCATCAAATTAGGCAAGCTGCCACTTATTTCCGGTAGATATTTTATGAATCTAAAGATTATTATTAAGGATACAGACGACTGGGCTGCACAGGTCAGCCCGCTATTTAGCTTTGATATGTATGCTCCGGGCAAGCACGGAGGAGTGCTCTATGTGGAGCCCATCTGTGAGGTGCGTACAACCGGGGACCAATGACAGAAAGGAAGACGAGAATGGGAAAGAAGGTAGTCGTAACAGGAGCGGCAGGGTATATCGGCCGTCATGTAGTCAAATATTTGTTAAACAAAGGCCATCAAGTCATTGCCGTGGACTTAAACCACAAGGGAGTGGATGAGAGAGCGGTATACAGCAATGTCAACATCTTTTCAGGGGATGAAGACATCTTTGAACAGCTGGGCAAACCGGATGTGGTCATCCACATGGCCTGGAAGGATGGCTTTATCCATAACTCCAAGGAACACATGCAGAATGTGTCCGACCATGCCCGCTTTTTGGACAGCCTGGTGGACGCTGGGTGCAAGAACATTTCTGTCATGGGAAGCATGCACGAGGTAGGCTACTGGGAGGGCAAGATCGATGCAGATACCCCCTGCAATCCCTTGTCCCAGTACGGCATTGCCAAAAACTGCCTGAGACAGTCTCTGATGCTGTATGCCCAGGGCAAGGAAAGCCATATTATGTGGCTCAGAGCCTACTACATTCTGGGAGATGACAAGAGAAACGCCTCTGTCTTTACCAAACTGTTGCAGGCAGCAGAGGATGGCAAGAAGGAATTCCCCTTTACCTCCGGCAAGAATCAGTATGACTTTATCCTGGTACAGGACCTGGCAGCCATGATAGCGGAAGCCAGCCTCCAGGAGGAGTACACTGGTATTATCAACGTATGCTCCGGTAAGCCCGTGTCCCTGGGAGAGCGTGTGGAGCAGTTTATCAGAGACAATCATTTAGACATAACGCTGAATTACGGAGCCTTTCCGGACAGAGCCTATGACTCACCCATTGTGTATGGGGACGATACGGTGATTCGGAAGATTATGTCAGAAAGAGAGTAGATAAGGGTACGGATTGTAGGAAATCGCTATGGAGGAAATTCTATTAACAATTGTCATTCCGGTATATAATGCTGAGACAAATTTGAAAAAATGCTTAGATAGTATCATGCCACAGTTAAAGAAGAACTATGAGGTGCTTCTGATCAATGACGGTTCCGGGGACGGTTCCTTGGATATATTATATCAGTATGAAGCATGTGCAAAGGACATCATTCGAGTGATAGACAAGCCCAATGAGGGTGTGGCAAAAACCAGGAATCTTGCGATTTCTTTGGCAAAGGGAAGGTACATTACTTTTCTTGATAACGATGATTTTATTGAAGCAGCTTATTTTGAGACATATCTGGATGCAGCAGCGCAGGGGGAATATGACCTGGTTCTGGGTGGGTATCGTCGAGTCAGTGACAAGGAGGTAAAGTTTACAGTGTCTCCTGTGGATTCTGCGTGGTATCCGTTCACTGTAACCGCTCCTTGGGCGAAGCTATACAGGACGGAGTTCCTTAAGGAACACAAGGTTGAATTTTTGCCATATCCTTTGGGCGAAGATATTTATTTTAGCTTGCAACTATATGCAAGGAAACCAAGGATTCGAATCCTTCCATATATCGGTTATAACTGGTATTTTAATGAGGAAAGCGTATCCAACACGATTCAACGCGGATTTCGATCGGAGATAGATATCCTGAAGCTGGCAGACAAGTTGTATGAGGTGGGAGATAATGAAAACACACTCTTTTTGTATTACTATGTCAGATTTCTGGTCTGGTATCTGTTATTCTCGGGGAGGAATGCTTCGCCGGAGGAGTTTAGCCTGGAATATGTCAAGATTAGGCAATGGCTGAAGAAAAACAATATAAAGTATAAGTTTCCGCTTTTTTCTAAGGAGCTTCAGGGAGAACGCTTTTCGGTAAAGGTAGAAATCAATGTATTTATATGGATGTCAAAACTACATCTGACAAGGCTATTTGCACTTGTATTTTGTAAAGGGAAGTAAGGACAATGAAAAAAAGAGGATGGATTCTGTCTGTAATTGTTTGCGAACTGATATTGACATTGATTGTTCTGTTTTCAATTTTTCATCAAACACCTACCAGAGTTATGGAGGAGGTTTATGGAGTAGGCATAAGGGAACGTATGTTAGAGGACAAAGGCTATTTTTCTTTTGAATTTGATACACAGGGAAAGCCTGTAGCGGGATTGCAGCTATTGTGTTATCAAAAAGGGAAACCTGTGAATGAAGGATATATGGTGTATCAGGTGAGCAAAGACGATGAAATAGTTGTGGGACCATATAGAGTATCCCTGGCTCTGGTGAATACGGGTTTGGATTATCTGAATCTGGAATTCTATCAGGAAATCAACGGAACCTATACCTTCACTGCCCAAATTTTTGATGTGAGTCCCTGGGACAGATTGGTGTTACCTTGGGATGTGTCAGCCGATGCTCATACAGTGATCGATGGGAAGCGTTGTCGGGGCAGCTTTGGATACAACTATATTACGATTGTGGGAACCAGACCCTATATTCTGGATGCAATCCTGTTGACTCTGTTTGTCAACTTGTTTTTGGTGTTGTTTCTTGGAGAAAAAATAGGAAAGGACAGGAAAACAAATGAAGCTGTTTAAAGAAAGCCGTTTGCTATGCTTTTTAGGCCTTTTGGTTATGGCCTTGTTGGGTACATTCTTCCTGGAAACTTTCTTTTATAACCGGAAAGCTTTTTTTCATAAATTGGTTTTGGAACTGACACTGGAGGATTGTGAGGTAGAGGTAGATGACTTTGGCTCTAAAACTGTGAAATATGAATTTGGAAGTCCAACCTATGTAGATAAGCTTATCCTCAATGGTTCTGTAAAGTATAATGTATCTTATGATATTATTCTGG
>CAMAHO010000158.1 GCA_945834545.1 uncultured Lachnospiraceae bacterium
TATGTACAGAGACTTTACAATGGAGCAGATTTCGGAGAAGCAGATAGGCCAGACCATCCAAATGGCAGGTTGGATCGAAAACATCAGAGACCACGGAGGAGTATCCTTCCTGGATTTGAGGGATATGTACGGCGTCCTGCAGGTGGTAATACGAAAGACCAAACTTTTGGACGGCCTTTCCAAGGAGATGTGTATCAGTGTCACAGGTTTGGTGGAACATCGGGATGAGGAAACCTACAATCCTAAGATTCCTACCGGTACCTTTGAACTGGATGCCCAGGAGATTCAGATATTGGGAAAGGTCAGTGAAAAGCTGCCCTTTGACATTTATACCTCCAAGGAGACCAGAGAGGATATTCGACTGAAATACCGTTATCTGGATCTTAGAAACAGCAAAGTAAAGGATAACATCGTATTTCGTTCCAAGGTCATTGCCTTTCTGCGTCAGAAGATGACCGAGCTTGGCTTTTTGGAAATCCAGACGCCAATCCTATGTGCATCCTCTCCGGAAGGAGCGAGAGATTATATCGTGCCAAGCAGGAAGTATAAGGGGAAATTCTATGCCCTTCCTCAGGCTCCTCAGCAGTACAAACAGCTTTTGATGGTATCCGGATTTGATAAGTACTTCCAGATTGCCCCCTGTTTTCGCGATGAGGATGCCAGGGCAGACCGTTCTCCCGGAGAGTTTTACCAGCTGGATTTTGAAATGAGCTTTGCAACCCAGGAGGATGTATTTAAGATTGGCGAAGAGGTTTTGTGTGCAACCTTTGAAAAATTTGCACCGAAGGATTATACTGTTACAAAAGCACCATTTCCTATTATCAGCTATAAAGATGCTATGTTGCAGTTTGGCTGCGATAAGCCGGATTTGCGCAATCCGTTAAGAATTATGGATGTCACGGACTTTTTCCAGGAATGTACCTTCAAGCCTTTTCTTGGCAGATGCGTCAGAGCCATCAAGGTGCATGAGCCCATGAGCAAGGGCTTTCACGAAAAGCTTTTAAGCTTCGCTACCTCTATTGGGATGGGAGGCTTAGGGTATTTGGAGATAGAAGAAGACTTAAGCTTTAAAGGGCCCATTGACAAATTTATCCCCCAGGAGAAAAAGGGCGAGTTTTTAAAGCTGGCTGATTTGAGGACAGGCGATACCATTTTCTTTATAGCGGATAAGGAAGAGAAGGCAAACTATTACGCAGGACAGCTTCGCAACGAGTTGGGGGCAAGGCTGGATTTAATTGAAAAGAAGGCCTACAGATTCTGCTATGTCAACGATTTTCCTATGTTTGAGAAGGATCCGGAGACCAAGCAGATTGGCTTTACCCACAATCCCTTTTCCATGCCCCAGGGTGGTTTGGAAGCACTCACAACAAAGGATCCGCTGGAGATATTAGCATATCAGTACGACATTGTGTGCAACGGAATCGAGCTCTCCTCCGGAGCAGTCAGAAATCACGACCTGGATATTATGGTGAAGGCATTCCAGATTGCCGGGTATGATGAGGAGACCCTGAAGTCAAAGTTTGGTGCCTTGTATCAGGCATTTCAGTTTGGGGCTCCCCCACATGCCGGTATGGCTCCGGGAGTGGACAGAATGCTTATGTTGCTTCGCGAGGAGGAGAACATCAGGGAGGTCATTGCCTTTCCTATGAGCGGTTCCGCCCAGGATTTGATGTGCGGGGCTCCCAACGAGGTTACGGAGACACAGCTGAGAGAGGTGCATATCAAAATTCGAGACTAACAGGAGAAAGAAAGAGGGGTTTCCTATGGCAAACAAAATCAGTGATGAAACAATTGAATATGTAGGTATTCTGGCAAAGCTGGAGTTGAATGAGGAGGAGAAAAAGCAGGCGGCAGCGGATATGGAAAAGATGCTGGATTACATTGATAAGCTGTCGGAGCTGGATACAGAGGGTGTGGAGCCTATGTCTCACGTGTTTGGGAGGACCAATGTATTCCGAGAAGATGTGGTGACCAATGAGGATGACAGAGAGAGTATTCTGAAAAATGCACCGGAGGAAAAGGATTCCATGTTTGTGGTTCCAAGAACCGTGGAATAAGGAGAGAGTTATGGAGATTAGAGCACTGACAGCAGTAGAGCTGTCTGAACAAATAAAGAAGGGCAACGTGACTGTACGACAGGCGGTAGATGCTGTGTTTGAGCAGATTGAGCGCACAGAAGAAATCTATCACTGCTATGTCACACTGGAAAAGGAAAAGGCTTTGGCCCAGGCGGATTCCATTCAGGAAAAGATCAATAGTGGGGAGCTTACCGGTCCCCTAGCAGGCGTGCCCATAGCGGTAAAAGACAATATTTGTACCAAGGGTACATTGACTACCTGTTCCTCCAAAATTCTGGAGAATTTCGTTCCTACCTTTGATGCCCAGGCGGTGGAGAATCTAAGGGCAGCAGGTATGGTTATTATCGGAAAAACTAATATGGACGAGTTCGCCATGGGCAGTACCACGGAGACCTCTTATTTTGGGGTAACCAGAAATCCTGCTAACACAGAGCATGTGCCTGGAGGGTCCTCCGGAGGCTCTGCAGCAGCCGTAGCCGGAGGGGAATGCTTTGCGGCAATTGGCTCAGATACCGGTGGTTCCATTCGCCAGCCGGCTTCCTATTGTGGCGTGGTGGGACTCAAGCCGACCTATGGCACAGTGTCCCGGTATGGCTTAATTGCCTATGGCTCATCCTTGGACCAGATTGGTCCCTTGACTAAGGATGTGACGGATGCAGCAGCTCTTTTGGAGGTGCTTGCCTCCTATGATGAGAAGGACTCTACCTCCGCACCCAGGGAGGATAAGGATTTTATGAGTGACTTGAAGAAGGATTGCTCCGGCTTGCGAGTAGGGATTCCTACCGATTATTTCGGAGAGGGCTTAGACCCGGAGGTCAAGGAAGCAGTCCTGCAGGTGGCGCAAGTGTTGGAGAAACAAGGTGCCGTTGTGGAAGAATTTCCCTTGAGCCTGGTGGAGTATGCGATTCCAACCTATTACACCATAGCGGCAGCAGAAGCCAGCTCCAATCTGGAACGCTTTGACGGCATAAAGTACGGTTATCGGGCTGAGGTGGAGGACTTACATCCGATGTATAAAAAAACCCGCTCCCAGGGCTTTGGACCGGAGGTAAAGAGGAGAATTATGCTGGGCTCCTTTGTCCTTAGCTCCGGTTATTACGATGCGTATTATCTTAAAGCGCTAAAGGTGAAGGCTTTGATCAAAAAAGCCTTTGACCAGGCCTTTGAGAACTATGACCTGATACTTGGCCCAGTGGCACCTACCACAGCACCAAAGCTTGGACAAAGTCTGCAGGATCCCATCAAAATGTACCTGGGGGATATCTACACCATTGCTGTCAACCTGGCCGGTTTGCCAGGCATGAGCATTCCATGTGGCGTGGACAGGAAAGGACTTCCTATTGGTGCACAGCTCATTGGAGATTGCTTCTCTGAAAAGAAGCTCTTACAGGCGGCGTATGCTTACGAACAGTGTAAGGAGGATAAGTAGATGGGAAAAGAATATGAAACCGTCATTGGCTTGGAGGTGCATGTAGAGCTTGCCACAAAGACCAAAATTTTCTGTGGCTGTTCTACTGCTTTTGGTGGGGCACCCAACAGTCATACCTGTCCTGTGTGTACCGGTATGCCGGGCTCCCTGCCGGTATTAAACAAGCAGGTAGTGGAGTATGCCATGGCAGTGGGTCTGGCCACAAACTGTAACATCACCAGGTACTGCAAATTTGACCGGAAGAATTATTTCTATCCGGATAACCCTCAAAACTATCAGATTTCCCAATTGTATCTGCCAATCTGCAGGGATGGGTTTGTAGAAATTGAGACAGAGAAGGGCAAAAAACAGGTCAGGATTCACGAAATCCACATGGAGGAGGATGCAGGCAAGCTGATTCACGATGAGTGGGATAACTGTTCCCTGGTGGATTACAACCGTTCCGGAGTTCCCTTGATTGAGATTGTATCCGAGCCGGATATGAGAAGTGCAGAGGAGGTCATTGCCTACCTGGAAAAGCTTCGGATGCTGATTCAATACCTTGGCGCCAGCGACTGCAAGATGCAGGAGGGCTCCATGCGAGCAGATGTCAACATCAGCGTGAGAGAGGTGGGACAGAAGGAATTTGGTACTCGTACAGAGATGAAGAATCTCAATTCCTTCAGTGCTATTTCCAGAGCCGTAGAGGGAGAGAAGCAACGGCAGATCGAGCTTTTGGAGGCCGGTCAGCCGGTAATTCAGGAAACCCGCAGATGGGACGATACGAAGGCGTATTCCTATGCTATGCGTTCTAAGGAGGATGCCCAGGATTATCGTTATTTCCCGGACCCGGATTTGATGCCCGTTTCCATTTCGGAGGAATGGATTGCACGAGTAGAGGCTTCTATGCCGGAATTTCGGCCTGAGAAAATGGCGCGCTATAAGGAGGAATTCGACCTTCCGGATTATGATATTCAGATTATCACGGAAAACAAGCATCTGGCAGATTTATTTGAAGCCACTGTGGCTCTCTGCAATCAACCCAAGAAGGTTTCCAACTGGCTTATGGGGGAGACATTGCGTATCCTAAAAGAAAGAGAAATGGACCCGGAACAGATACCTTTCACACCGGAAGGACTGGCTGCTATTATTGAGATGACAGATAAACAGCAGATTAACTCTACCGTGGCAAAGGAAGTGTTCGAAAAAATGTTTGAGGAACCCATTGATCCCAAGAAATATGTGGAAGAAAAGGGACTTTCCATGGTAAGCGATGAAGGAGAACTAAAGAAGGTTGTGGAAGAGGTCATTGCAAACAATCCTCAATCTGTTGCAGACTACAGAAACGGTAAGGAAAAGGCTATTGGCTTCCTGGTTGGTCAGACCATGAAAGCTATGAAAGGAAAGGCAAATCCCGGAGCAGTCAATGAAATGCTAAAGAAATTGTTGTAAAACAGAG
>CAMAHO010000159.1 GCA_945834545.1 uncultured Lachnospiraceae bacterium
CAATAATTCAAACAATATACCAGAAGAAAGGCAGCATATTGTAAAGATGAAAGCATATCAAGAGTTAAGTAAAAGTGAACTGGAAAGTTTAAAAGAGCAACTCCAAAAGGCTTATGAAGATGCCAAAGGAAAAGGATTAAAGTTGGATATGTCCAGAGGAAAGCCTTCTCCTGCTCAGTTGGATTTAGGCTTAGAAATACTGGATGTGCTTCGCTCGGATAGTAGCATGAAGGCCGAAAACGGAATGGATGTCCGAAATTACGGAGTTTTAGAGGGAATTCCTGAGGCGAAAAAGCTTATGGCAGATATCATGGGAGTACAGCCTGAAAATGTGATAGTCTGTGGCAATGCGAGCTTAAATATTATGTATGATACGATTTCGAGGTTTATGACTCATGGTGTACTAGGACAAACTCCCTGGTGTAAGTTGCCGGTTGTTAAATTCTTATGTCCTGTACCGGGTTATGATAGACATTTTGCTATTACGGAGCATTTCGGAATAGAGATGATAAATGTGGACATGACCAGTGATGGCCCGGATATGGACATGGTGGAAAAACTGGTTGCTGAGGATGACAGCATAAAGGGAATTTGGTGTGTTCCAAAATATTCTAATCCCAGCGGTTATACTTACTCAGATGAAACCGTGAAGAGATTTGCAGCATTAAAGCCGGCAGCCAAAGATTTCCGTATTTTCTGGGATAATGCATACGCAATTCATGATTTATACGAGGATAGAAGCGGTAAGCTATTAGACATATTATCCGAATGTGAAAAGGCAGGAAATGCTGACCTGGTGTATGAATTTGCATCCACCTCAAAGATAAGTTTTGCTGGCGGAGGAATTGCAGCAGTGGCGGCTTCCGAGGCAAATTTGAATGAATACAAAAAATCTATGACAATTCAAACAATTGGTTACGATAAATTGAATCAGTTGCGTCATGTTCGGTTTTTTAAGAATTTGGACGGAATTAAGAGCCATATGAAGAAGCACGCAGAGCTGCTTCGTCCTAAGTTTGAAATTGTCAATACTATATTAGAGAGAGAACTAGCTGGACTGGGGATAGCTGAATGGACTAATCCAATTGGCGGATATTTTATTTCCTTCAATTCCTTAGAGGGTTGTGCGAAGAAGATTGCTTCTATGTGTAAGGAAGCAGGAGTTGTGCTTACTCCGGCAGGTGCAACCTATCCTTATGGTAAGGATCCTAAGGATAGAAATATTCGTATTGCGCCTTCCTTCCCTACGGTGGAAGAAATGGGACAGGCTACAGAACTTTTTGCTTTATGTGTTAAGTTAGCAAGTGTGGAGAAATTGCTGGCAGAATAATCAGGATGATATTGGTAAGAGGAAAAAGATGAGCGAGATTGATCAGATTAAGAGAGTAGACCGTACACTTATCGCAAATGGTGCGATTATTGACTATTATCAGGACACCATGGAGCTGCCTAACGGGAAATATGCAAAATGGGATTTGATTGACCATAAGGGTGCAGCTGCGGTAGTCGCAGTGCTTGATGATGGAAGACTTCTTATGGTGAAACAGTATCGTAATGCCCCGGAGAGAGTGACATTAGAGCTTCCTGCCGGTGGAAGAAATGGGAGAAATGAGGATACCTTGATTACCGCCAGAAGAGAGCTGGAGGAAGAAACCGGCTATGAGTGCGTGAATATCCGGTTTTTAACTTCCATCTATACAACAGTGGCTTTTTGCAACGAAAAGATAGATATCTATCTAGCCACCGGATTGAAAAGAGGGAAGCAGCATTTAGATGAAGATGAATTCTTAAATGTTTCCAGCTATACCTTGGAGGAATTAAAACAGATGATTCTGGAGAACAAAATTCAGGATGCAAAAACCATCTGCGGCGTCCTCACATATGCAGCAACTTTATAAGAAAGCGATCAACACTGTTACAGCCCCAATTGTCAGATTTTACAGTCTGACAATCGTGGCTGTTTTTTTGTACATAGGTCTTTAGTCATACGTCATCTGATTTCGAATATAAATATAAAAAAGTCCTATATTGGAATTTTGTATCGATGCCCAGTAAACAAATCCGATATGGAAAAATCTATGATATGATAACTTTCTTTAACAGAGCTTATAAAAAAACGATACAACAGACAAATAGATTGGCGTTTAAGAAGACAAATAAGATAGCCATTCTTTTTACCTGTCTAATGGTGGGGGGAGTGGCCCTTGGCATTCTATGGTATGTTCTGTTTTGGACAAGTAAACTGCAAGAATCCTCATTATACAGTATATATACTTTATTTCAGGTACGAAACTACAGATACACCTCTAAAAATCTTGTTTTGGAGTTGGGAATCAGGAGAATAACTGAAAACCTAAGCTTGCTTTTCCTGTGTACTACAGTCTTTGGGAAAATAGCACTTATCCTGAATCCAATCGCACATGGAGTGAGTATGGGGAGTGTACTGAGCATTCTGATAGGAAGATTTGAAGGAAGGGGAATACTCTTGTTTTTGTTTTTGTGCCTTCCACAATGGTTGTTTTATTGGTTGAATTATTATGCCTGCTTTTGCTTGGGAGTTCAAATTGTAAATGACAGAAAAGCAATCCTTCGAAATAAGGAAAGCCTGATTTTAAATTGCCTGCGTATTTGTGTCTGGGTGATTTTGGGATGTTTTTGTGAGGCTTTGTTGAGCCAAAGACTGCTTGTATTTGCACTGAGATATCTGTAAGGCTTTTCGATATTTCTAGCCAATCATAATAATCCCATATCGGAATAGCTGGCATGTCACGAATTTATGTGTTTATATGCAGACTGTGGAGCATCGTCGGTTCTTAGCAAGCGCATTTGCCAGCTTTATTATCGTTACGGTGCGATTCGAGCGAAAGCGTACCTGCATATAAATGTGCAAATCCGTGGCGGTACATAATTCCGTTATGGGATTATAAATATACAATCAATGCGGTCAAGCAATTGCAGTATGGAACGAACAATTGGTATATAGTTGCTTAGTTGTAATCTGCTAAATCATACAGGAGTTTTTCGGTAGCTTCCCAGCCAAGACAAGGGTCGGTAATGGATTTACCATATACACCGCCACCCACCTTCTGGCAGCCATCTTCGATGTAGCTTTCAATCATCAGACCCTTTACCAGACTGTGGATTTCAGGATTCAATTTCCTATTATGCATGATTTCTTTTGCAATGCGAACCTGCTGTTCATATTTCTTTCCTGAATTAGAATGATTGGTATCTATGATACAAGCAGGATTCTTTAAATCCATTTTGTTATATAGTTCTAGTAACAACTGGATATCTTCATAATGATAATTTGGCATGTTCTGACCGTGTTTATTTGTGGCACCACGGAGAATGGTATGAGCCAAATCGTTACCGGAGGTATTCACTTCCCAACCACGATAAATGAAAGAGTGAGGATGCTGCGCTGCGTAAACGGAGTTTAACATTACAGAGAAGTCACCACTGGTAGGATTTTTCATACCTGCAGGTACATCAAAGCCACTTACTGTGAGGCGGTGATGCTGGTCTTCAACACTACGTGCACCTACTGCTACATAGGATAACAGATCGGAGAGATACCGATAGTTTTCGGGGTAGAGCATCTCGTCAGCACTTGTCAAACCAGTTTCCTGCATAACACGAATGTGTATACGACGGATTGCCACAAGACCAGCCAAAAAATCAGTGTTTTTGGAAGGGTCCGGTTGATGTACCATTCCTTTGTAGCCTTCTCCCGTTGTTCTGGGCTTGTTTGTGTATACTCTTGGAATAATCAAAAGCTTGTCATTTACCTTTTCACTGACCTTAGCCAGACGATTACAGTAATCTAACACACTGTCTTCATTGTCTGCTGAACAAGGACCAATGATGACTAAAAAACGGTTGCTGACACCGGTGATGACATCGCGAATCTCTTTGTCGCGGTTTTCTTTCAGCTTTATGGAAGCAGTATCCAGAGGAAACTGTTCCTTGATTTCTGCCGGCGTAGGCAGCTTGCGCACAAATTCAAAACTCATTCGTAATACCAAGTCCTGAAGAAACTACTCTGATAGAGCAGCCGTATCAGGACGAATCCTTTCCGTTAACCTGTATTGTATAGTGTATACTTTCAAAACACCGAACGGATTATATTATAGTATAAATCGGACTTTCACGCAAGATTTCATTGTATAAGCTATCGTATTTCATGCTACAGTTCAGCCGCACCATTCGCAAAGTCGCACCTTCGGTGCTTTCTCGCTGCTACGCAGCTAACTTTGCTCATTGATTGGCGCTTAGCTCATATCGGATACCACCTCCAAATTTATGCAAGCATAATTTGGAGGTGGTACCCGATATGGCTGAACTGTTACTATTTCATTACTATTAGCTATCTTGTTTTGAGTAGGAAAACTTGAAATAAAAGAAAATCGGCAGAATAAAGGGAATCAGTAGCAGAGGCTTGGATGCAAAATGAGCAGTGTAAAAGAGAATACATGGAAAGTGTAAAATCAGTAGCAGTAGACGAAGTGCTTGATAGCAAAAGTAAAAGAAATGAAGATAATGAGAAGAAATCAGTAGCAGAGGTTAGAATGCAAGACTGGGAGGGTAAAAGAGAATACAGGGAAAGTGCAAAATCAGTAGCAGTAGACGAAGTGCTAGATAGTGAGAGTAAAAGAAATGAAGATAATGAGAAGAAATCAGTAGCGGAGGCCAGAATGCAAGACAGGGAGTGTAAAAGAGAATACAGGGAAAGTGCAAAATCAGTAGCGTTGCCTGAAAACCAAACAAGAGAATTAAAAATGTCAAGAAAAGCCAAGAAATACACTGAATTTGTCAAAACGACACAAAAAATAACAAAATATAGGCATTAATAATAAAATATGAGAGAATTATATCAAGATTGTACATGTATATTATTGAATTTTAC
>CAMAHO010000160.1 GCA_945834545.1 uncultured Lachnospiraceae bacterium
TCGCGCGAATGGCGCGGGCTGAACTGTTGTGGGTTCGGGTCGCGCGAATGGCGCGCAGTTCACGAGGAGGAATAACACTTTGAATAACTTAGAACACTGTAGAATATGTCCCAGAGAATGTGGAGTCAACCGAAGTCTGGGACAGCTTGGGTTTTGCAGACAGCCTGCCTCCTTTTCCTTAGCCAGGGCAGCTCTTCATTTTTGGGAAGAGCCCTGCATTTCAGGTACAGTGGGCTCCGGTGCCGTCTTTTTTTCAGGCTGTAACCTGCAGTGTGTCTTTTGTCAAAACCATTCTATTGCTATTTCCAATCAAGGAAAAGACGTTTCCTCCTCCCGCCTGGTGGAGATTTATCTGGAGTTGCAGGAGAAGGGGGCTGCAAATATCAATTTGGTCACCCCCACTCATTTTCTTCCCCTGATACTCCCTACCCTGGAAAAAGCAAAAAGCCAGGGCTTGCGCATTCCTATTGTCTATAACACCAGCGCCTATGAAAAAGTGGACAGCCTACGTCTGCTGGAGGGTTGCATCGACATCTACTTGCCGGACTGTAAATACTATTCCCCTCAGCTCTCTCAGGAACTCTCCTCTGCACCGGATTATTTCGAGAAGGCAAGCGCTGCGTTAGCGGAAATGTATCGTCAGGTAGGCAAGCCTATTCTGGATGCTGACACAGGATTAATGAAACGTGGAATGATCGTGCGGCATCTGTGCCTGCCGGGGCAGGCAAAAGACACAAAAAAGGTACTGCGCTACCTGCACAATACCTATGGTTCCAATATCTATATCAGCATACTGAATCAATACACCCCTATGCCCCAGCTCGGCGCCCTGCCTCCTGAAATGGAATCCTTAAAACACCCTCTCAGTAGGGAAGAGTATGATAAAATCATCCGGTTTGCACAAACCATCGGCATAGAACAAGGCTTTCTTCAAGAGGGTGAAACCCAGTCGCAAAGCTTTATTCCGGACTTTACCTTCGAAGGATTATAGACTAACCTTTGCAAAGTAATAGCCCTGCCTTCCTTCCTGCCCTTCCGGTTGTTCTTTATCAATTCCCTCAAAGCTTTCAAAGCCATAATTTAGGGCAGCCTGTATTTCCTGGGGATGGTACACCCCCGGAACTCCCAGTAGATAATTGTGGGATTTCCCCTTCCCTATTCTTCCCAGCAGAAGATGTCCATATTGGCGATACCCATACAACAGGAAAGGATTTTTACAGAACTTAAAATTTCTTTCTGAAAGGCAGATTAAATCCTCCAACACACACTCTAAAAATCTTCGTTCATCTTGAAAGGGTATCCTTTTGGGTAAGATTTTGTATAGGGTCTCCCATTTTGTATCCCCAAACTCCTCCTGCTGCAGCTCTCCTATCCTGCTTCTATATCGTTCCGTGGCCTGATTCTGCTTTTCCAAAGTTTCCGATTTTGTCTCGATGTCCTCCGGCATTTCTTTTTTTTCCTGTTCTGAACCAGTTTTCTCCGTCATCTTTTCGTCCGGAACTTCCCCTATCATTTTCTCCTCTACCATAACCTCCGGCACTTTTTCCTCAGATGCATCCTCCCATACCATAACCTCCGGCACTTTTTCCTCAGATGCATCCTCAGATGCATCCTCACCTGCCATAGCCTCCGGCATTTTCTCTTCGGGCATATCCTCCCTTACTATTGTCTTTGGCACCTTTTCCTCGAACACATCCTCCCTTTGATCTCCGCCATCCCGTACTTCACCGCCTTGTTGTTCACTTTGCTGTGAAGGAAGGCTTTGAACCGGTTTCAACCTCAAATTGTCGGAAGGACGGTACTTCCCGGATACATACCAACCGGTTTCCAGCGGAATATAAATCTCGTTGTATGCTTCGTAGCTTCCTCCCCCTTCGAGCAACTCCTCTGCGTTTAGATGAAAACATTTCAGACTTGCTTCTCCTCGTTCCACCTTGATTTCACGAAATAGAATCTGTCTGTCCATTCCCTGAAGAAAAATTTTGACAGAATCACCATTATATTCATCTATACGAAGATAAAGCTCCATAGAACAGTCGTTATCCATCCTCTGCCACTTTACCATTCCCACGGTAGACATTTTTAACCCATTGTAGAAGTAATCTAAATATCCTATATCCCTGGAAAAAACCATAAAAATCCTCCCCGCCTATACCTAAATCCTTGGATTCATTTGAGTATATGCGGAGAGGTTCTGTTTTATATCTGATTGTCCAAATAATTCATATATTTTACAACCATCATGGCTATCTTAAAAGTCAGCGCATCATCAAAGGTCCGCAAATCCAAACCAATGGCTTCCTTGATTCTTTCCATATGATAAACCAATGTATTTCTATGCAGGAAAAGTTTTCTGGAGGTCTCCGAGACATTCAGATTGTTTTCAAAAAAAGTATCCAGCTCGTGAATGGTCTCTTCCTTAAACTCCGGAATGGTATCTCCAAAGATTTCCTGAATAAACAACCGGCACAAATTTACCGGCAACTGATAAATCAGCCGTCCGATGCCTAAGGTAGCATATGCAATGACTTTCTTTTGGGCATAGAAAATCTTGCCCACATCCATTGCCATTTTCGCTTCTTTGTAGGATTTAGAAACATCCTTGATATCCTGTACGATAGAGCCGTAGGATACCCTTACGTTTACCATAATCTCTGTCCCCATCATATCTACTATGGTATTTGCAACAGTTTCCACTTCCTTTTGGAGTTCCTCTCCACTGACTGACTTAATCAGTATCAGGTTATTCTCCTCCACTGTGGTGACGGTGTCACCTGTCTGCTCAGAAAAAATACCTCGTATGACTTCCGTGGCTGTGGTCTCTGTACCTTCCGGAAGCTCAACTAGAAAGACAACTCTGGGGCAGGTTATTTCGATATGAAACCTTCTGGCCTGATTATAAATATCCACAAGCAGCAGATTGTCAATCAAGAGATTTTGGAAGAAATTTCCTCTGTCATACCGCTCCCTATAAGCTTCCGCCAAACGGCTAATCTGGCCGGCGGCTATCTTGCCTACCATATAAGTATCATCCGATACCCCGCGAGCCACAATGACATATTGCAGTTCACCGTTTTCCGAAATCTTTAGCAGATGATCGATTCCTATGACCTGACTGTCCGCATGGGAACGGGCAAATTTCAGCACCAAATCCTGTTCCGGATAATCCTTAGTCAAGGTAGTAGCTACCAACTCGCCCAAATCATCAAATACAGATAGTTCAATTCTGGTGATAGCTCTTAAATCATCTATGCAAGACTGTATTACCTGGTTTGTTATCATGGTTTTCCTTCCCTTCGCCCTTTTCGCTCCCAGAAGCCTTACATTGCGACTGAGTCATCATCCGTAGCTTCTGTTTCTAATTCTAAAATAAAATGATATTAGGGTCAAAAGTCCCTTATTATGATACCTACGGATTGTTTCGCACGACCTGCTCGCACAAGCCTACAAAATATATATCCAATAGAAATGTGCGTCGCTAGGCGCACTATACAAAAGGGGTGCTGTTTCCAGCACCCCAAAAGCTTCTTACTAGTTTGTGATAATCTGCTCTGTCTCTTTGTCGAATACGTGAATCTTTTCAATATCAAGAGCAAACTTAACGGTATCACCAGGTCTAGCGGTTGTACGAGAATCTACTCTTGCAGTCATAGGGAACTCATCCAAATCAAAGTAGAGGTAAACTTCTGCACCAAGTAACTCGTATACTTTAATGGTAGACTCAAATACGCTCTGAGGAGAGGACTCAATGAACATCTCGGAATCATATACATCCTCAGGACGAATACCGAAGATAACTTCCTTTCCGTCATAGCCGCCGTCAATAATCTTCTTAGATTTTGCAGGAGGAAGAGGAATAGAACGTCCGCCAATTACCAAGTTAGCTACATCACCCTGAACATTAACTGTTGCATTTAAGAAGTTCATCTGAGGGGAACCCATAAATCCTGCAACGAATAAGTTCTGAGGCTTATCATACAGATTCTGAGGAGTATCAACCTGCTGGATAACACCATCCTTCATAACAACGATTCTGGTACCAAGAGTCATAGCCTCGGTCTGGTCATGTGTTACATAGATGATGGTAGTGCCAAGTCTCTGATGTAACTTTGCAATCTCAATACGCATCTGTACACGGAGCTTTGCATCCAGGTTGGAAAGAGGCTCATCCATAAGGAATACCTTAGGATTACGTACGATAGCACGACCCATAGCAACACGCTGTCTCTGACCACCGGACAAAGCCTTAGGCTTACGATCAAGCAAAGGAGTTAAGTCAAGAATCTTTGCAGCTTCCTTAACCATCTTATCAATCTGATCCTTGGGAACCTTTCTCAGCTTCAAACCAAATGCCATATTGTCATATACAGACATATGAGGATACAAAGCGTAGTTCTGGAATACCATGGCGATATCTCTATCCTTAGGCTCTACATCGTTTACTACTCTGTCTCCGATACGAAGTTCACCGGAGGAGATATCCTCCAAACCAGCGATCATACGAAGTGTAGTAGACTTACCACATCCGGAAGGACCAACGAAGATGATGAATTCCTGATCAGCAATCTCAAGGTTGAAGTTCTTAACTGCTTCAAAACCATTGGGATATACCTTGCAAATATTCTTTAATGATAAACTTGCCATTACATGACTCCTTTCGTCAAAAACCAAATATATTATTTTCTTTTGTATTCACAGTAAAGTGATAACATACAGAGTATACATAAAAACCTTACTTTTTACCATACTACATTTACACAAAGATTTCTTTCAGCTTTGTCAATATTGCCTATTTAAATTGATTTGTACCTATTT
>CAMAHO010000161.1 GCA_945834545.1 uncultured Lachnospiraceae bacterium
ATTGCAAAGCATATGCTCAGTGCAAATCTGTTATCTCAAATGATAGCGAATAAGGCCTCGCAGTCCTATTACGCTTTCCGTGCCCAAAAGGCTGTAGGTGAGAGTGGATCCCGACCTCCGGTTCTTCAAAGGGAGTATCTTGCAGTTGTTCGGGGAATTCCGAGCCCCAAGGAGGGTACTATCGACGCTCCTATTGCCAGAAAGGATGCTTCCATCATTGAGCGGGTTGTGGATGCCACCAGGGGGGAAAGGGCAGTGACCCACTATCGGGTTTTGAAGTCGGAAAATGGTCATAGTTTGGTAGCCCTGCAGTTAGAGACAGGGCGAACCCATCAAATCCGTGTTCATATGAAGCACTTAGGTTATCCTTTGGTGGGGGATGGTTTGTACAACCCGGATATGGAGCATATCACCAGACAGGCCCTGCACTCTCATCGGTTGACATTCACCCACCCTATCACAGGGGAACTTATGGAGTTTGTGTCACCCCTGCCGGAGGATATGGCCGGGATATTTGGTTAGTTGTTGCATGATTTGTTAATTCCGACGATGAAGTCATTAGTTAAGTAAGTATTTCGAAATATTAGAATGTATTCCGACAGACTTTTGTCTTGATTGACTGTATGCCGTCGGGACCAATCTGGCAAAGGAGATATCGCTTTGATGTATGCACCTATGCGTCCAGAATTGAGATGTTTGACATTGAGATTCCGTCTTTTGTACATAGAATTTAAGTAAAATTAGTATGTCACGCGTGACATTTTTATTGCAAAAATATCGAGAATATGTTATTAATAACAATATAGTAGAAATATGTTATATATAACAATATGGTGCGTATTTTAAGAGAAATATGTTATATTTGACATAAAATGGAGGCTGTTGTTATGAATAACGAAGATATGAATTCTATATTTGAACAGATTAATAACTTAAAGAAACCAGTTGCTGAGCCAACAGAAACAAAGGTAGATACATCTGAGGATGCTTTGAGAGAAGTGTTGAATAGCGTATCTGAGGAAATACAAAGAGTATTGGATGAGAATAATTTTACACAGGAAGATTTGTGCCGAATTACAAATATGTCTCAGTCTAACATCAGTAAAATTCAAAATGGTAAAGTTGTTCCTAGGATAGAAACACTGCAAAAGATTGCTGTAGCTACACACACAAGGCTCGTGATAAGTTTTGAGAGTATGGAAGGAGATGAATAATAATGGCATTTATTTATTCAATTGACATAAGTAAGTTCAGAGGCATTCAGAAATTAGAGGTTTCAGAGTTTTCTAATATCAATCTTATTGTGGGAGATAACAATAGTGGTAAAACAACATTCCTGGAAGCAATACAGTTGTTGTTCGCTAAATCACAGTTAAGTTCTATTAAAAATGTAATTAATCAAAGAACTGTACTTAATCCTAATAGTAGCTTTTATACTTCCTTTATCAAAATGTTTAATAAGAAGCAAGGAAACGATTTTTGGGAATTTGATATTTATGCACTCAGTAACAAAGGTCCGCTGGAGTTCGAGTTGAATGGTCGTGAAAAAACAGTTTCCGGAGAGGAAGCTCTTCAAATATCAACATTGTCAGTTCGCCAGAAGAACGAGTATAAGAGGACGACAACTGTTATTCCTGAAACTGCAAGAGTATTTACTGGAAGAATTATTACTCAAGCAGGAAAGAAACCAGTAGAAAAAGAGATTCGCTGTACATCCTTGGATAAGGTTATCCCAGGTCCTATCGTAAAGAAGGAAGTGCATTATATACCATCTTTTGGTCACCTGCGTTATGATTTACTTCAAAATATTGTAGATAATCCGGAATACAAAAAGTTAGCAATAGATATTTTGAGACAGTTTGACAACAGCATTTCAGATATTTGCTATACAAAGGCAGATGACGGAACATATTTGGAGTCTATCATCACCAAGGACGGTGTAAACATGCCTTTCTCTGTTTATGGTGATGGCATTAAAAAGATATTGTATATTCTCAATAAGTTATTTAATGCTGCAGATTCCATATTGCTGATTGATGAGATTGAAACGGGGTTACACAAAAAATATTATGACATATTGTTCCCGGTCGTATTTGCGTTGGCAAATAAGCTGAATGTTCAATTATTTATTGCGACACATAGTATAGAGGCTATTGATGCAATTTTGCGATATGGTAATTATGAAAATAATAATGCTAGCAAGGATCCGATAAAAGTCATTACGCTTAAAAAGGTTGATGATAATAACGGTAGTAATATAGTTGCACGAAATGTTACAGGCAAGTATGTATATGAGAACAGAAAAGTGTTTGAATTCGAGGTGCGCCTATGATGACAGAATTAATACTTGTAGAAGGCGTTTCGGATGTACAGCTGATAAGTTATTACTTGCAGAATGTATATGGCTGGAAGCACGAAAGAGAAAATATACTTGGAATTGAGCCGCTTGACGAACATGAGCATATCGAAAGCCTTTCTAAGAATGGAAATCAAGTTGTTCTATGTGGTGTGGGTGGCAATGGTAAATTTGCTCATTTCGTAGAACAGCATCGTATAAATTATATAGTTGTTGAGAAAGAGATATCTTCGCTGGTGGTTGTTACGGACAGAGATGAAGCATCGGATGCGAAGATTAAAAATCAAATTAATGCTGCTCTTGATCAGATATCTGTCGAGAGCGATTACTGGAAAGAGAATGCTATTCAAGATTCCTTTGGACAGGCGAAGAACATATATACATATCTTTTAATCATTCCGGCAAATGAAAAAGGTGCGTTGGAAAGAGTAATAATAGATGTGCTGAATGATATTCCTGAAGAAACTGCTTTGATGGGGGAAGTGGAACAGTTTATTGATGCTCTAAAAGTGGGACTGGTTCCGGATTTAAATCAGGTAAATAATGCTAATAAAGCTACAGTAGGGACGTTTTTTAGCGTTCGATATCCTAGAAAGGCAATGAGGTCATTTGGTGTGTTTATTTCTAAAATTGATTGGTCAAAATCGGCGTCTTTAAATCAGTTGTTTTTACCATTTCAATGCTTAGGAGAGGACAAAAAAAGTATATGCCAGAGTTAACTTTACGGATATTGTTGAAAGAGTAGAGAACCATGGGTCTGTTGTTTTCCAAAGATAATTCGTGAACGCAATTAAGGCATAATTATGTTTGTTTAACAACAAGAATATGCAATAATGTGACAATCAAAAAATAGGAAAAAGGTATCATATATCTCTCCTTGACTTCCAAGAGAAGAGTGCTTACAATGATACTAACGAGTATTAGCATTTCCTGTGAGGGAGAGAGTATAAGAGGGGGCTCACAAAGGGAGGAAAAGAATATGTCAAAGACATTAAACACAATTCAAATTTTCGCTAAAATAGGAAAGATATTAAGTACTATTGCATTTGTATTCTGTATCATCGGTACAGCCGGATGTGCTATCGGCTTAGTGTGTTACGGAACCTTTGAGGGAATGATGCTCGGAGGAATCAAGATTTCCGGAGTCATTGCTGATTTGGGAGACATGCCTATGTCTGATGGCACAGTATATACCGCTATGCTGGTAGGGTTGATATGTTGCATCGGTGGAATCGTGCTTTCATGGAAGTATGTATCCTATTTCAAGCACGAACTTGCTGTGGGTACTCCTTTTACCTTTGAGGGAGCTAAGGAAATGTTCTCACTTGGACTTTACGGAGTCTTTGTTCCGATTATCACAATTACTGTTGCAGATATTGCGTATGCGATTATGGATATTTATTTCGACAATATTGGAAATTTAGAAATGGGTGATTTTGCTTCCGTAGGTACCGGAATTGTTTTCCTCGGAGTATCCTTCCTATGCAAATATGGAGCGGAGCTCTCACAAAAAGAGGAAAAAGAGGAATAGGCGTAACGGTATATTGAGATGGTAAGCAAAGAAAGGGTCCTTGAAACATTGTGTTTCAGAGACTTTTTCTTTTTTGAAAGTTGTCGCTCCTAAGAAGTTCTTGTATATAGGAGAGCGTGTTCACAGGGAGTGGCAGGAAAAAGAGGATTCAGGCGCGTTTTGTTCAATAGAGCGTGAAGTATAGGAGTATTTGTACAGCAGAAAGGAACCATAGATGAACGAGAGAAAATATACCTCAGGGCAGCTATTAAAGAGGTTCTTGCCCTACTACAAAAGACATGGGGTGGTGTTAGCCAAGGATTTGTTTTGCGCTGCCCTCACTACCCTATGTGAGATTGTCCTGCCATTAATAGTGCGATATATCACCAACCAGGCTATGCAGGATATGGCACTGCTCTCGGTGGGACTGGTGGCAAAAATGGGCCTTATCTATCTGGTGCTTCGACTGATTGATGTAGCGGCGTATTATTATATGGCCTACACAGGACATGTGATGGGCTTGGAAATTGAGACGGATATGAGGCGTGATGCCTACAGTCACTTGCAGCAGCTGTCAGATACCTATTACAACAATACCAAGGTGGGTCAGATTATGGGTAGAATTACCAACGACCTCTTTGATGTGACGGAGTTTGCCCATCATTGTCCGGAAGAGTTTTTTATCGCCGGAATAAAGGGAGTCGCTTCCTTTTGTATCCTCTGCTCCATCAATGTGCCCCTGACCATATTGATTTTCTGCATTATTCCCTTTATGGTTGGAATCTGTGGACGCCTGAATATGCGGTTGCGAGCAACCTTCCGCAGGCAAAGAGTCCAAA
>CAMAHO010000162.1 GCA_945834545.1 uncultured Lachnospiraceae bacterium
TCCCTACCAACCAGCGGTTGGAGGCCGTGGCGGATGGAAAAACAGATTTGGGACTGGAGAAGCTGCTGTTTGACTATGGCCGATACCTTTTGATTTCCTGCAGCAGACCCGGCAATTTGCCTGCAAATTTGCAGGGAATCTGGAATAAGGATTTTATGCCACCCTGGGACAGCAAATATACCATCAACATCAATGCCCAGATGAACTACTGGCCGGCAGAGTACTGCAATCTGCCGGAGTGCCACGAGCCGTTGTTTGATTTGCTGGAAAGAGTTCGTGTCAACGGACACAAAACGGCCAGGGAAATGTATGGCTGTAGGGGTTCCTTAGCTCACCACAACACCGATATTTATGGAGATACGGCGCCCCAGGATTTGTGGCTCCCGGCCACCTTCTGGACCCAGGGTGAAGCATGGCTTGCTACCCACATCTGGACGCACTATAGCTATACGAAGGACATAGAATTCCTGAAAAGATGCTTCCCCATTTTGGTGGATTGCTCCCTGTTTTATGTGGATTTCCTGACTGAATACAAGGGATACATGGTGACAAATCCCAGTGTTTCCCCGGAAAATACATACATCCTGCCAAACGGTGAGAAGGGCTGCGTATGCATCGGACCCACCATGGATAACCAGATTTTACGGGATGTATTTACTATGTGTCTGGACAGCTACGATGTATTAAGGCAGGTTGAGGAGTCTGAGAAGGCAGAGGCATCTGAAGAGGCTAATGGGTCTGAGAAGACTGAGATGTTTGAAATGTCTGCGGGGACTGAGAAGACTAAGGCATCTGAGATGAGTGAGATGCCTGAGGAGATAGAGAAAGCTCAGGAGTCATCGAAAATCGGTTTGCAGTATCTCCCGGAGGGGGTAGAGGACTTGGCGCAGCTGATGGAGCAAATAAGGGAGCTTCGTAGCAAGCTGGCACCTACCCAAATCGGCTCCGACGGACGCATCATGGAATGGCTTGAGGAATACCGGGAGGAAGAACCGGGGCACCGCCATATTTCCCATTTGTACGGCCTGTATCCCAGCAATCAAATCTCTGTAACCAGTACGCCGGAGCTTGCAGAGGCTGCCAGAAAGACATTGGAGCACAGATTGTCCTTCGGCGGCGGACACACCGGCTGGAGCAGGGCTTGGATTATGAATCATTATGCCAAGCTTTGGGACGGGGAGAAGGCACGGGAAAACATCGTGAAG
The DNA here is from genome assembly GCA_945834545.1 of uncultured Lachnospiraceae bacterium. Classification (GTDB taxonomy): domain Bacteria; phylum Bacillota; class Clostridia; order Lachnospirales; family Lachnospiraceae; genus Acetatifactor. Next base: position 1,206 of record CAMAHO010000162.1, read on the forward strand.
ATGCTGGCCCAATCGACCTACCCTAATATGTTTGACAAGCATCCGCCTTTCCAGATTGACGGCAATTTTGGCGCCTGCGCCGCCATTGCCCAAATGCTCGTGCAGAGTACGGAGAAGGAAATCTACCTCCTGCCCGCCCTGCCATCCGCATGGGAAAACGGCAGCATAAAGGGCATAAAGGTGGTAGGCAATGCGACCGTGGATCTAGCATGGAAACAAGGCAAGCTGAGCTCCTTCTCTCTCCACGCTGGTAGCCCCATTGAGGTTATGGTAATTTATAAAAACAACGCAACCAAGGTGAAACTACAAGCCGGACAAACCTATGTGCATTAGGGACAGCGGGGACCACTGGGGACGGTAAAAAATGGCTTTTTTATTGTCCCTGTGGTCCCCAAACCATGCAAGTTATAGAGCAATCGGAGGACCACCAGGGACAATAAAAAAGCCATTTTTTACCGTCCCCAGTGGTCCTCCGCGACGCCCCGATTGTCTGAGAGGAAATCAAATTATGAAAGACAATATAAACACGCTGCCTGCTGATGTGCAGGCGGCATTACACAACATAGAATGGAAGGACACGAACCTGGTGGCGTTTTCCATAACGGACTTGGCTCCCACAGGAGAATTTAAAACCGGGTGTCTTGTGCTGTTAAAAAATGAGGTCCTGGTTCTCCTTGACAGCAGTGAAGAACCGCGGGAAGACCATTATTTTAAGGGCTTCAAGCTACCGGAGAAGCCGGCGGAGCACCATTATGAAATCACCAGAATTTCGTTGGAAGAAATAGAAAGAGTGTGGATGGAGCAGGGGGTGGGCTGCAATCTGCTGCTTGTCAAGCTCACGGATGGGAAGGAACAGGTTTTGTCCATGTTCACCAATCTGCACAAAAAATCTATGGTGGAGTTTCAAAGAGCCCTGGAGTGGACAAAGCAGGGCAGGACGGACGCGGAGGGGAAGGAGATTCCCTTTGAGCCCAAGGAGGAACGGGATGAGTATTGCCCCAAGTGTGGCAGAATGTATCCGGACAAGCTAAGGAAAATCTGCCCCCACTGTATGGACAAGCGAAATGTGTTTTTCAGGGTGCTGTCCTGCTTTAAACCCTACAAACTAAAGTTTGCCGGCCTGTTTGTGGCAACCCTGCTGACAGCCCTGTTAAACCTGGTGGTACCATATCTCAACGGCACCATTTTGTACGACAAGATTTTGGCGAAAAACGAAGCCTTTCTACAGCAAATCGGTATTGCGGACGGGCGCTTTGTGACAGCCCTTCTTATCCTGGTGCTGACTATGGCGACGACCAATATCCTGCTATTATTGCTCCAGATTCTGCAAGGGGTCTGGACCGCCCAGATGGTGGTGGATGTGATTAAGGACATGAAGCAGGATGTGTTTCGCGTTATGGGGAAGCTGTCCATTAGCTTCTTTAAAAGCCGACAAACCGGCGGACTGATGACCAGGGTCATGTCAGACGCTGACCGCATCACCGGCTTTTTCGTGGACGGAGCTCCATGGATCTTGGTGCACGGCCTGACAATGCTGGTTTCCATCATCGTGATGTTCACCATCAGCCCCGCTATGACCATGGTAACCATCGTGATGTTTCCGGTGCTGGTGGCAGTGAGTATGATTTTGCGCCCAAAGATTTGGATTATGTTTGGAAAAAGGCATCGTGCGGAGCGAAGCCTGAGCAGTACGATTAACGACAATCTCACCGGAGCTCGTGTGGTAAAGAGCTTTGGACAGGAAGCCAAGGAAAATATCCGCTTCGACAAGGTTAATGAGAATCTTCGAGGCAGGGAAGTGGACATCACTTACCGCCAGAACTATTTCCGTTTTATGTACGGTGCGGCCCAGAGCATTGCCACCATGGGAGCCTGGTTTATCGGCGTGTATCTCCTGCTGGGAGACAACCCCGCTGGCTTAAATATGGGTATGCTCCTGACCTTTGTGGGTTATGTAGGCCAGCTGGAGGGGCCCATGAATTTCTTTTCCAGAGTGCATAACTGGTGGGCGGACAGCATGAATGCCGCACAGCGAATGTTTGAAATCATCGATGCCACCCCGGAGGTGGTGGAGCCACTGCACCCTGTTCCCCTGCCGAACATGAAGGGAGACATCAAAATCAAAGGTATGACTTTCGGCTATGAAACCGCCAGACCGGTATTAAAGAACCTGAATCTGGAAATTCCCGCGGGGAGCATGTACGGTATTGTGGGCCGTTCCGGTGCGGGCAAGACGACGCTGGTTAACCTGATTTCCAGGATGTACGACCCGGATGAAGGAGAAATCCTCATTGACGGCATCAATGTGAGAGATCTTTCCTTTGAGGAGCTCAGGCGCAATGTGGCTATGGTGTCCCAGGATACCTATATCTTTGCAGGAACCGTGGCAGAGAACATTGCCTATGCAAACAAAAACGCCGGCCCGAGAGAGATTTTGCGGGCTGCCAAGCTGGCCGGAGCCCACGAATTTATTATGCGTATGCCCGACGGCTATGACACCCGTATCGGTGCCTCCGGCCGCGACCTTTCCGGTGGTGAGAAGCAGAGGATTTCCATTGCCAGGGCGATTTTGGCTGACCCGAAAATCCTGATTCTGGACGAGGCCACTGCTTCTGTGGACACCCAGACCGAGAAGATGATTCAAAAGTCCATCAATTACCTGGTGGAGGGCCGAACCACTCTTGCCATTGCCCATCGCTTGTCCACTCTGACCGATGCGGATTATCTGGTGGTCATCGACGGCGGCTCCATCGCTGAGGAGGGCACTCACGCCCAGCTTGTGGAAAAGCAGGGCATTTACTACAAATTGTCCCAGCTGCAGACGCAGTAGCCGCGGGGAGTAACAAAAAGCGACCCCAATGTAACACAAACGCAAGTTGTTGCGGGGAGCAACAAAAAACCCCGTCCCCAATGTAACATTTTAGGAGGAAATCTCATGAGCGAAGAGTTCACAAAGACCGCAATGGAGCAGGAAACCGAGCAGATGCTCCGTATCCGCTACCTAAATCAGGATAACGCCAAATTTATAGATAAACGGAATGGTTTCCTGGGATTGGAAATCGAAGACGAACACTATGACCGCGTGCAGGTGGTGAAAATGTTTCCCTTGAGCATGGAGAACGAGCTGCTCTCCATCCGAACCGTTGAGGAGAGAAGTCTGGAAATCGGAATCGTGGAGAAGCTTTCCGACTTCCCCGAGGAGGTTCAGAAGCTTTTGGTTGCCCAGCTAAAGCTTGGCTATTTCACCCCGAAGATTACCCGCATCAATAGCATCAAGGATGAATACGGCTATGCCTATTTTGATGTGGAGACGGATAAGGGCCATTGCCTGTTTACCATACAGATGGGCTCCAATGCGGTCGTGCATCTGTCTGACACCAGAATCTTAATTATGGATATCGACGAGAATCGGTTTGAGATTCCGGACATAGACGAACTTACCAATAAAGAGAGAAAGAAACTGGATTTATTCCTGTAAGGGGTCAGGGGG
>CAMAHO010000163.1 GCA_945834545.1 uncultured Lachnospiraceae bacterium
CCTTTGCCAATCTCTGTAGGTTACATTGGATTGATAACAAAACTGTTTTTTCTCCATCAGATTTAAAATCGTATTGATTTCTGCCTGATAATTTTCTTTCTTTCCATGTTTCTCAATATAGGTACTTAAGGCAGTGACAACCTTTTCAGAGGTCATCAAAACCAAGGTTTCCGTCGTTATAAGGCCCTTTGGGTTGCGTTTATATTCTTCCCAGATTTCTCTCACCTTAGGTGGAAAATCCGCCTTATCCTGCATGGACATATACAGAGTTGCACATCTGATTGGCTCAGCCGCGATACCAATCTGCTTCGCTATTCGCTCACAAAAATAGGCAATATGTATGCGCAGCATATATTCCTTAGGTTGTAACTCCTTGAATTCTTCCAACAAAGGATTGGTGGGTTCATTTAATATGGAATAGGCATCCGCATACCTTTCCAAGATATTCTTTAAATACCTTTTTAGTATCACTACACACAAAATCAAAGTAATCAATAAATTCGCAATCAGAATAATGATTCTTTCCAAATCGATACGAATACCACGACTTAATACCAAAAAGATGCACTGACAAATGAGAAAGCAACAACCAAAGACAGCAAGAGAATAATTTGTGTTCTTCTCTTCCTTCCATCTGGAAAATAAGACACAGGCAGTCAGTCCCAGGAAAAAATACGCCAACCATTCCATACCGTTGCCCGATGCCTTAAAAAAGGCTAGTATCACCAGCAGTAAGCTGGGATAAATACAGGCATCTAAAGTAGATGTATAGAGTGTCCAAATGACGAAAACCAAGCCATAGGGCCAACCGACAACCGGTAGGAAATAACATAGCACACTGACTGCATAGCTGATGAAGAGACACTGATAGAACCACACTTCCCCTTTATTGCAGACAGCTTTCCCTAATACTAAAAAGGAAAATAAGGCTGTCAGTAGGAATCCCTGTATCATCTGTTCCGTTGTTTCCTGCCTCAATACCCCTTTAAGAGCCGCCATTGCCATGGGTATCAGAAATGCAAGAGCAATAATAATATACTTAACTACTCCTCTGTCGTTTTGTCTTTCGGTTTGTTGATTTTTCTTTTGCTTCATAGTCGTCATATGCCTTTACGATTTTTTGTACCAGAGGATGTCTCACCACATCCTTATTGGTCAGCTTGCAAAATGCTATCTCTTCTACACCTGATAAAACACGCACTGCCTCGTCCAGACCTGATTTTACTCCGGGTGCCAAATCCTTCTGACTACCATCGCCTGTAATCACCACTTTGGAGCCAAAGCCAATTCGAGTTAAAAACATTTTCATCTGCGCTGGTGTAGTATTCTGGGCTTCATCTAAAATAATAAAGGCGTTATCCAAGGTACGACCTCTCATATAGGCTAAAGGGGCTACTTCTATCAGCCCTTTTTCCATATTCTTCTGAAAGGAGTCTGCTCCCATGATCTGATACAAAGCGTCATACAAGGGTCTTAAATAGGGGTCTACCTTGCTCTGCAGGTCACCCGGCAAAAATCCTAGTTTTTCTCCCGCTTCAATGGCAGGTCTTGTCAAGATAATTCGCGAAACCTGCTCCGTCTTAAAGGCATATATGGCCATCGCCATGGCAAGATAGGTCTTACCGGTTCCGGCAGGACCCAAGCCAAACACAATCATCTGTTTCTGCATGGCTTCCACATACTTCTTCTGCCCCAGAGTCTTTGGGCATATAGGTTTCCCGGAAATCGTATGGCAAATGCATTCCTTATCCAGCTGTGCAATATCTTCCAAAGCCTCTGAATCATTTTGCTTATCCTGTTCTATGGTAATTGCATAATTGAGCTGCTGTTCTTCCAAATCCTTCTCATCCTCACTATCACACAAAATATGAATGACCCTGACAACGCTATGAACCTTCTCGTCATTTCCTTTAATCTGAAGCTTTCCATCTCTGGAAGTCAAGGAAACATTGTATTGATCCTCAAGCTTTCTTAAGTATTTATCCTGTGTACCAAACAATCTTTTGAGCTGTTCTATGTTTAGTTCTAAAATTTCTGTTACTTCCTTACTCTTTTCTGACACCTTCTATTTCCTCTAAACTAAGTTCTATTGAATACATATTCGAATTCCTTCTTATTGTAACATTTTTTCTTACTATTTCTACCTCTTTTTTTTGTAATTCATTCATATAAGCCACAATTTTTTCTAATGCTTTTCTTTCTTGGGTTATCGTCCTAAGCGCCTTCTTTTCCCCATTTTCATCCGATTTTTCGTTTCCTGCTTTGGAAATTGTAATTCTTTCTTCCTCTTTATGTCGAATCCAGATTTCGCCTTGTGTATCCACCACCCGATAGTTCATTATCGTTCCGGACTCATCCAGATATGGCACCTGGGAGGAAATCAAAATCTGGTCTTTTTGAACCATATCTCCTTTTTTCACCAGTGGCATTCCTTTTTTTGTTATGATTTTTACGATCTCCCCCTCAGCAAATGCCACAAAATCCAGTTCTGAGGTTTGTGTTCCATCCATTTTACGATAGCCGTCATTTTCTTTCATATCAATGGTTAATATGGTTCCATCCTTTCTACAGGAAACCCAGGTAAGCTCCTCCTTTTGATTTCTGAGATAAGCTCCCAGTTGCTTTGAAATCACCTCATTTTGAGGCATTCCAAGATAAACCCCATAATGCTCTAACAGACAGAAGAGCTCCGGATTTGACAATTCTTCGTTGCCGAAGGGCTCAACATACCAGATTCGATGAGACGACTGGTATAGAAGCAATAAACTTAGGAATAAGCCTATCCAAAAACTAGAATACTGTATGGCTTTTTGGATGAAAAAAGGTAGTCCATGTTTTTCCAACAGGGCCACCTTTATCCCATTTTTACTACAATTGTTCCGAATCCTTTCCCCGTCAGTACAGGTGACTTGGAATACCACCCCGTCCGTCTCTTCCCGAATCTGATATAGAACAATATGCATTCTTTTACAATAATTTAAAAACCCACTTCTATTCTCGGTGAATACCCTAATCACTACATAGCCTTTTAACCATCTTATCAACTTCATTTCCACTCAATGAAATTTCTTTACCTATATTCTATGCAGTGAAGCTCTCCGAAAATCTTCATTATGGTAGGAGAATAATAAGAAATCTTTAAATCGTTCCCCAAAATTCCTAATTTTCCTCGATTCATTTGAACCACAATTTCGTCCTCAGAATACTCCAGTATCGCTTTATAGTTTTCCAGATACAGTTCCCTCTTTCCGCAGACTGTCATCCGTGTGGTGTTTTCACACAGATCATCTGTCAGTCCAAAAGTTTCCATAAAACGAGCATTTTTCATATATTACATCGGTTTGCTATAATACAATTCCTTTTATTATAGCCGGTTTCTTCCATTCCTCTGTCCCTATATGATATGCTGCATAAAAGCGTTTTGTAGCTTGTATGGCCTTTTCTTTGCTATTGGCGTGAATCACCGCTAAAGTGTCTCCAACCTTGACAAAATCTCCGACCTTCTTCTTTAACACCAGTCCTACACTCAGGTCGATGGTATCCTCCTTTGTTTCCCTGCCTCCACCTAACAGCAAGGAACAAATACCTATCTCGTCGCAGTCAATATGCTTTATATATCCTTCTTTGTCAGCCAGGATGGGAATCTGTAACTTCGCTTGAGGCAACAACTCCGGAGAGTATACCTGCCTTGCATCGCCACCCTGCATCTGCACGAAATCTGCCAATTTTTGCAAGGCAGCGCCACTTTCAATAGAATTCTTCAGCATTGTTCTGGCTTCTTCCTCGTTTTTTGCAACATTTCCTGCAATGAGCATCTGGGTTCCTAACGCCATACAAACCTGTACAAAATCCTCAGGTCCCTGTCCTTTTAAGGTTTCAATTGCTTCCTTTACCTCAAGTGCATTTCCCACAGCATTGCCTAAAGGCTGGTCCATGTCCGTCACTACTGCTATAGTCTTTCTGCCGGACATATTTCCGATATCCGTCATCTCCTTGGCTAAGGCAAAGGCGTCCTCTTCCTTCTTCATAAACGCCCCGCTGCCGGTCTTTACATCAAGCACAATGCAGTCTGCTCCCGCTGCCAGCTTCTTACTCATAATAGAGCTGGCGATCAGAGACAGGTTATCCACCGTGGCGGTTACATCTCTCAAGGCATACAGCTTTTTATCCGCCGGAGCCAAATCAGCTGTTTGTCCCATCAAGGAAATTCCCACAGTATTCACACCCTTTTTGAAGGCTTCTAAGGATAAGCCTGTGACAAAGCCGTCAAAGCTCTCCAGCTTATCTATGGTTCCTCCTGTATGGCCCAGCCCTCTTCCACTCATCTTTGCCACCTTAAGTCCACAGGATGCCACCATGGGTATCAAAACCAAGGAGGTTTTATCTCCTACTCCTCCGGTAGAGTGCTTGTCTACCTTAATCCCCGGAATATCACTTAAATCCAGCATTTCTCCACTCTCTGCCATAGCCAGCGTAAGGGTCAGGGTCTCCTGCTTAGTCATTTTCTGAAAGTAAATCGCCATCATCAGTGCTGACACCTGATAATCCGGAATCTCACCCTTGGTATACCCATTCACAAAGAAACGGATTTCCTCCTCCGACAGTTCCTCACCGTTTCTCTTCTTCATAATAATGTCGTACATTCTCATCCTGAAACCCTCCTAATCACTTCTGTA
>CAMAHO010000164.1 GCA_945834545.1 uncultured Lachnospiraceae bacterium
GGATGTGCCAGGGGGACGGTAAAAAGTGGCTTTTTTACTGTCCCCGGTGGCTCTGTTCCTGGAAGAAAGGTGGCCCTTCTTTTGAAAGAAAGGATTTGTCTTTTTTGTGGTGTTGGAGTATAATGATAGTACATTAGTACCAGATGCAAAGAAGCGACTTTGCTTCCGGTTAAATGAGGTAGGAGGAAAACAGAAGGAGGAAACTACATAATGTTTAAGAGAACCAAAATGAAGACATCCATCGCTATTCTGACTGCGGTGATCGTATTGCTGAACATGTTGCTCTTATTCTTTGTTGTCAACTTTAATTTATCAGGTTTGTTGACGGAAAACGCGAATAACATCATGTCTGCCTCACTGGATCAGAGAGAACAGGTCTTAAATGACTTTATTGAGCAGGGGGAGGACCTATTGGTGAGCTTTACCAAGGCCCCTGTGGTACAGGAAACCCTGAAGAATACGGAGAATCAGAGTATGCTGGATAAAGCCCAGGCTTACACCCTTTCCTATTTTGGAGCCCAGGAGGGCTGGGAAGGTCTGTATCTGGCAGACTGGAATACCAAGGTATTAACCCATCCCGCACCGCCGGTCATCGGAAAGGTTATGCGTGAGGGAGAGAGACTGGAGCAGCTTCGCAGTGCCATGTTAGAAGACGGAACCATTTACAATGCAGGAATTATTATTTCACCTGCTTCCGGTGCCCTTACTCTTTCTATGTACGCTCCCGTGTACGATGAAAATAACAAGCCCATAGGCTATGCCGGTGCCGGAATCTTTATGACTACGGTGGAAGAAGCCCTGGCGAAAATGCAGACCCATGGACTGCCCAGCACAAAGAGCTATATGATAAATGTGGACAGCATGCTGAACATTCTGAATGAGGATTCAGAGAAGGTGGCAACGGAAATCACCGACGAATATCTGTTACAGGTGGCGGACAAGGTAAAGGCCGGCGAGACCAGTGGAAGCATCACCTATAAGGATGAAACCGGCAAGGAATTCTATGGTCTGTATAAGACTGTAGGGGACAAGCAGTGGGCCCTTTTGGTAGCAGGAGAGAAGGCAGAGATTTATGCCCAGTCCAAGAGTATGCTGGCAATGCTGCTCCTGGTTTGCCTGTTCATCTTTGCCTCTATCTCTGTTCTGGTATACGTATTTGTACATATGATTATGAAGCCGTTAACGAAGGTTGAGAAGGCTATCAATAAGCTTCAGGATTGTGACCTGACTCCCAATCAGGAGATTGAAAAATATACCAGACATAAAAATGAAATCGGTACCCTGGCGGGAGCCATTGAGACCCTTCGTTTGAAATTGCGTGAAATTCTGGCAACCATATCAGACTGCTCCGGTTTCCTTTCCGATTCTTCCTCCACCATCAATAAGGAGGTTAAGAACCTGGTGGACTATGTGAATGACAATGTCGCAACCACAGAGGAATTAGCAGCCAGCGTAAACACTACAACAAGCTCTGTAAATGATGTGAAGGAGCATGTACAGAGGATCGTGGAAATGCTTGTGGAAGCAAACAAGCGCATTGAGGAGAGCAAAGGGAAGAGCGAGACTCTGCAGGATAGTGCCGGCAAGATTATGGATTCCGCCAGCGCTTCTCTGGAGAATTCCAGAACCCATATCCAAAAGGATAAGGGAAATATTGAACAGGTGGTTCAAGGCTTGTCAGGCCTGCTGGAGATTAACCAGTTGGCAGACGGCATTCTGGATATTACCAGTCAGACCAATCTGTTGTCTTTGAATGCCAGCATTGAGGCGGCTCGTGCAGGAGAGGCCGGAAGAGGCTTTGCTGTGGTAGCCGGTGAAATCGGCAAGCTTGCAGCGGATTCCTCCCATACAGCAGAGGAGATTCAGAGAATCTGTCAGGAGACCAATTCCAATATCGATAGAACCAAGGAATGCTTTAATGGTATTGTGGGCTTCTTGGAGGAGGATGTGGTAGCCAGATTAAATGACTTTTCAAGTATGGCTGCTGACAATACAGAAGCATCGGCAGAGCTGCAGGTTGCGATTTCTGAGATCCACGACATCGTGGAGGATTTGAATTCGGCACTGAGCTCCATTGAGAAACAGATTGAGAACATTGTCTTTGCGGCAGAGGATAATGATAAGGGTGTCAGTGAGATTGTTGAGAAAAACGAGCTCACCAATCTGTCTGCTGAAACCTTGTACAACGTCACCACAGAAAACAGCAAGAAGAACAGTGAACTGACTGCGCTGGTAAAGCAGTTTAAGTTCTAACAAATATACTGTTCATAATACAATATATCCCTTGAGCAGAATAGGAATTGCTGCCCAAGGGATTTTCTTTTCCATGAAAATCCTCGACTACACAGTTGTAATTCCGGCGGTAAATTGGTATGATATCTCTATCTGCAAAAAAGCAGACACAAAAGAAACAGTCTGGTCGCACCCATTGCAAGAATGCGATTTCGGTGCCGATGTGAAGGGGATGAAAATGAGAATTATTGATATTTTACGACAGGAACAGATGTCTCTTTCTTTTGAGGTATTTCCGCCCAAAAAAGAGACCTCCTTTGAAAGTGTGAGAGAGGCAACAGAGCAGATTGCAAAGCTTAAGCCGGCCTTTATGAGTGTTACCTACGGAGCCGGGGGAGGAACCAGCAAGTATACCCTGGCGGTAGCAAAGAATATTAAGGAAAAATACGATGTTCCTATGCTGGCACACCTGACCTGTGTGTCCTCCAGCAAGGAGACAATCGCCGAGAGAATCCGGGAGATGAAGGCCTGCGGCATCCATAATGTAATGGCACTTCGCGGGGATTTGACCCCTGAGCTGGAGCAGACGGACCGAAGCAAGTGGGATTATCGCTATGCGGTGGAGCTGATTGAGGAGCTTAAAAGGGAAGGTGGGTTCTGTATCGGCGGAGCCTGCTATCCGGAGATTCACCCGGAGAGTCCCAATCAGAGAGAGGATATCAAGCATTTAAAGGAAAAGGTAGATGCAGGCTTGGATTTCCTCACCACCCAGATGGTATTTGACAACAATTTGTTCTTTAACTTCCTCTATAAAATCAGGGAGGCGGGAATCACAGTCCCTGTGCTGCCGGGTATTATGCCCATCACCAACGCCAATCAGGTGGAGCGAGCAATCAAGCTGTCCGGCGCCTTTATGCCTCAGAGGTTTAAGGCTATGGTGGATAAGTTTGGTTCCAATCCTGCAGCAATGAAGCAGGCAGGCATTGCTTATGCCACAGACCAGATTATCGATTTATATGCAAATGGAATTACCAACGTGCATGTCTATTCCATGAACAAACCGGACATCGCCGAGGGAATTTATCAGAATCTCTCAGATATTCTGGGAAACACCTTTTAGAGTAGGAACAGGGGCGACAAAATGGTATTTGTAAGAAGATATGATGCCTCAAACGAGGGCTTTTCCATAAATGAGAGGGAGGTATGGCGCTATGCAGGCTACCAGAATCCCAATATCGTTGTAGATGAGAAGCTTGCGCAGCTCTTTGAGGAAGTGAAGGAGGAGCTAAGGGATGCCTTTCAGTATCAGGTATGCTATCTGAAAACCCCTATTTCCTGGGAAAACGATATGCCCACCTTGCCTTTTTCCAGTGAATCAAAAAATCTTGCCCAGTGTCTTAAAAACAGCAGTCAGGTGGTGGTATTTGCCGCAACCATTGGGCTGGAAATAGACAAAAAAATTGCAAGATATCAGCACCTGTCAAAGGTGAAGGCGCTTTTGATGCAGGCCTACGGGGCAGAGCGAATTGAGTGTCTGTGCGATGTGTTCTGCAAAGAGATAGAGGAAGAGGTCAGGAAGGAGGGCTTGACCTGTACAGCCAGATTTTCACCCGGTTATGGGGATTTACCCTTAGAGACACAAAGGGAAGTGTTTGCACTGTTACAGCCGGAACGGAGGGTGGGCATCTCTCTGGGAGAAAGCCTGCTTATGAGACCCAGCAAGTCCGTGACGGCAATTTTTGGGATTGGCAGGTGTGTGGGTCCCAAGGCCAAACAAGGATGCAGTCAATGTGAGAAATCAGACTGTGAATTTAGGGAATAAAGAGAAGAGAAAAAATGAAGGTTTTAGAGTATATCAAAGAACATATCACATTTCTGGATGGGGGAATGGGCTCCCTTCTGCAAAAGCAGGGGTTACAGCCGGGCGAACTGCCGGAAACCTGGAATCTTACCCATCCGGAGGTCATTACAGAGATTCAGAAAAGCTATTTTGATGCAGGCACGAATATTGTGTGCACCAATACCTTCGGGGCCAACAGCTTGAAGTTTCAGGGAGAGGAGCTGGAGAAAATCATTCAGGCTGCCGTGGCAAATGCCAATGCTGCCAGACAAACCAGCAAGGGCACTCAGGAGAAATTTGTTGCTTTGGATATCGGGCCTCAGGGGAAGCTGTTGAAGCCCTTTGGCGATTTTGAATTTGAAGAGGCGGTAAAGATTTATGGAGAGACCGTGAGAATAGGAGCTGCCTGCGGGGTGGACCTGATTTTCATTGAAACCATGAATGACAGCTATGATACGAAGGCGGCCCTTCTGGCGGCAAAGGAAAACTGTACGCTTCCGGTCTTTGTCTCCAATGCCTACGGAGAGGACGGAAAGCTTATGACAGGAGCTTCCCCGGCGGCAATGGTGGCAATGCTGGAGGGCATGAAGGC
>CAMAHO010000165.1 GCA_945834545.1 uncultured Lachnospiraceae bacterium
GGGCTGTCCTTGTCTCTGGGGGCCTGCAATTCAGACCCGGTGGAGCAGACCGTCTACGAGATGGAACAGACAACCTACGGGGGAGAGTATCCGGAGTCGGAGGGTATCGACACGAAAGAGCCTGACGGAGAAGACAGCGATAACATGTCTGTAGAGAATTTGCTGGCAGAGACCAGTCAGGCGGATAACAGACAGGAAAGCACTCCGAAGGAGGAGGCTGGCGAGCCAGAGGAAGTGGTGGATACCTCCTTTGATTTTACCATAGACTTTGCCGGCGATATTAATTTTGACGCCAATGTTTCCGTCACCAAGCATATGGACACGAAGGAAAACGGAATTTTGGATTGCATCTCATCGGAGTTGGTGGAAGAGATGAATCGGGCAGACCTGATGTGCCTGAATAATGAATTCACCTACAGCGAACGAGGCGAGAAGCTGGCGGGAAAGAAATACTGCTTCAGAGCCAGACCTGACAGGGTGGAGAATCTGAAGCTTTTAGGCGTGGATATCGTTAAGCTTGCCAATAATCATGTATACGATTACGGCAAGGACGCCTTTTTAGATACCTTGGAGGTGTTAAAAGGGGCCGACATTGCGTATATGGGAGCCGGTGCAAATCTGGAGGAAGCGACCACGCCTGTTTACCGGGAGATTCAAGGGAAGACGGTGGCTTTCGTGGCGGCTTCCAGAGGGGAAAAGAACATCTTTACACCTCAAGCCACTGAGGATAGCCCGGGAATTTTACGCTGTTATGATCCCAGCTTCTTTCTGGAGGTTATCAAAGAGGCCAGGGAGAATGCAGATATTGTCCTAGCGTATGTCCATTGGGGAACGGAGTACAGCACTGTGCTGGAGGAGGCGCAAATCGAAACGGCTAAGCTGTATCTGGATGCCGGAGCAGATGCCATTATCGGCGCGCACACCCACTGTCTGCAGGGCATGGAATACTATGATAGAAAGCCCATTTTCTATAGTTTGGGGAATTTCTGGTTTAACAATAAGACCTTGGATACTATGCTGCTACAATTGCATTTCATAGGAGATGATGACGGTTTTCAGATAGTACCGAAGATATTTCCGGCGGTTCAGTCAGGCTGCGAGACGATTCTGGCAGAGGGAGAGGAACGGGAACGAATCTTTCAGGCTTTGGAGGAAATTTCCATTGGTGTTCAAATTGACGAAGAGGGGATTGTCTATCCTGCGGAGGTTGGTGTAGAATAGGAGTGTAAGGGTACTCAAATCCGTGGCGGACCACAATTCCAAAATAGGATGTATTTGTTAATCGAAAAAGGGGGAACGCTTGTGAAGATTGGATTTATAGGAATGGGAAATATGGCCCAGGCTTTGTGCGGGGGCTTTGTCAAAGAGGCCTTGACGAAGGAAGAGGTATTTGCCTACGCGCCGAATCAGGAAAAGCTGAATAGAAATGCTGAGAAGATCGGATTCACTGCCTGCGAGAGTCTCTCTCAGGTGGCGAGCATGGCAGATACCTTGATTATGGCCTGCAAACCGTATCAAATCGATGGGGTGCTTCGGGAGGTCGGTAAGCAATTAAAGGGAAAGGCTTTGGTCTCCATTGCTGCCGGCTGGGATTTTGAGAAATATCATTTGGCTCTGGGGGATGCGGTGCGCATTCAATATGTCATGCCCAATACCCCGGCTATGGTAGGAGAAGGAGTCTTGCTTTTTGAGGACAAAAACTCTTTGGAGGATAGGGAGAGAGAAGCAGTAATACGACTTTTCGAAACCACAGGAAAGGTTGTGGTACTTCCTTCTCACTTGATGAAGGCAGGCATGTCTCTGACAGGCTGCGGGCCTGCATTTGTGGATCTTTTTATGGAGGCCTACAGTGAAGTGGCTGTCAAATACGGCATTTCTCTGGAATTGGCACAGCAGATGATCAGTCAGACCGTGTTGGGCGCAGCCAAGCTACAGCAGGAGACGGGCAAACATCCCGCTGTCCTTAGGGGGGAGGTTTGTTCTCCCGGCGGTACCACCATTAAGGGAGTCCTGGCATTGGAAAAGGCAGGTCTTAAGGCTGCCTGCATAGAATCGGTAGAAGCGATTATGGAGCTTTGAGGAATATAATACCATGGAAAAGAGAACTTTAACAGCAGAAATGAAAAGGCGAATTCTCATGACGGTTGTTGGTGTGTTGGTTACAGGGTTCAGCGTGGGGATGTTCGAGTTTTCCAATTTCGGTGTAGATCCGTTTCAGGTCATTGCTCACGGCATTTGGCTTAATACGGAATGGGGATTTGGCAATCTTTATACTGTTATCAATATCATTATGCTCATAATGGTACTTCTATTTGACCGAAAAAAAATAGGGCTGGGTACATTGATTAATATTTTCTTGTTGGGATATGTTGCTGAGTTTTCGGGAAATCTGTGGAAAACACTTATTCCAACTCCTTCCTTCTGGGTAAGAACAGTGTTTTTACTGACTGCTGTCATAATCACCTGTCTTGGCGCTTCGCTCTATTTTACAGGAGATCTTGGTGTATCTACATATGATGCGGTGGCACTCTATATTTCTCAGCATCAAAATAAAGTACCCTTCGCATATTGCAGAATCGCTACAGATCTGTTTTGCGTTGTGGTGGGTTTTCTTTTAGGAGCAGATTTCTTGTCCGGATACACCGGCATAGGAACCATCATTACCGCTTTCTTTATGGGACCACTCATTTCTTTCTTTAATAAAAGGATTTCTATTCCGTTTCGGACAAAACAATAGGGGTAGGGCCTATGGCGCTATCTTTGCAAATAAAAAGGTCAGGCAAGATAATACATCATTCGTGTATCGTCTTGTCTGACCTTTTTTTGACGGACTTTGACTGAATTTTGTTTTTCTTGTCGTTTCCCGCCTGATTTTATAGTATTTATTGATTAGGTATTGGGATAAACTAAGTTGTTAAGAATGAAAATCGGTGAAAATAGACAAAATAAAAACATTAATATTGTATATTATTGTGATTGAATGTGACCGATTATGATTGTATAATCAAAACACAACGAACGAATATGAACGAATATGAACTGTAATGATAGTTCTATGGAATGATTTTGGAAAACTTAAAAGATACAAGGAAAGAGAGGAGAGAGCGAATGATTTATACAGTGACCTTTAATCCGTCACTGGATTACATCGTTTCAGTGAAGGATTTTCAGATGGGAATGACCAACCGCACCAGTGAGGAACTGATGCTGCCGGGAGGAAAGGGAATCAATGTTTCCATCGTGCTGCACGCCCTGGGATTCCAAAATGTAGCATTAGGATTCACGGCAGGCTTTGTAGGTGAGGAAATCAAGAGAAGAATAGGAGAGTTTGGAGTAGAGCCGGATTTCATTGATATTCCGGAAGGAACCTCCAGAATCAATCTGAAACTGAAATCCTCGGATGGGACAGAGATCAATGGGATGGGTCCGGAGATTCCGAAAGAGAAGGTGGAGGAGCTTATGGCAAAGCTGGAAGCCTTAAATCAGGGAGACGTGCTGGTTCTGGCAGGAAGTATTCCGGCTTCTATGTCCAATGAGATTTATAAGGAAATCATTGAAAGAATGGATAAAAAGGAAGTGGTTGTAGTAGTGGACGCCACAAGCGAGCTGCTACTAAAGGTCTTGCCTTACAGACCCTTCTTAATAAAACCCAATCATCACGAGCTGTCAGAGATCTTTGGAAAGCCACTGTCAGATAAGAGGGAAATTGCCTGCTATGCAAAGATATTGCAGGATATGGGGGCTAAAAATGTGCTTGTCTCCATGGGAGCCAGGGGAGCTGTTCTGGCAGCGGAGAATGGCACGGTATATGAGGCAGAGGCTCCAAAAGGAAGGCTGGTAAATTCCGTTGGCTCGGGGGACTCCATGGTGGCAGGCTTTTTAGCCGGATACCTTGGAAAGCAGGACACCGATGTAGAAAAGAAGTTTCCTTCAGGCTCCCCGAAGGAGGCCTTTCGGTTAGGACTTGCAGCAGGCAGTGCCAGTGCCTTCTCTGAAAATCTGGCCACCAAGGAAGAAATTGAAGAAGTCCTAAAGCAGGTGGTAATCCACCGTTTGGAACTGTAAACAAAATACCCCCATAATAGAATGGGGTATAAACATGTGGAGGATATGTAAGATGAAAGAATTTCATTATGTAATTACGGACAAAGACGGAATCCATGCAAGACCTGCAGGAGAATTGGTGAAGCTGGCTAAGACCTTTGCCAGCACCGTTACCATAGACAAGGCCGGAAAAACCGGAGATTGCAAGAAAATCTTCACTGTTATGGCTTTGGGTGTAAAATGTGGTGATGATGTAACCCTGCGTTTTGAGGGAGAGGATGAGGTGGCGGCAGCCACTGCCTTCCAGAGCTTTCTGCAGGAGAATTTATAAAGAATATCGGTTTCAAGGTCTTTTCTCACTAGGAAACACTTCTATGTGGGGAAAGAACCTTGGAACATGGCATGGAGAGACAGGAATGGGCGAGGAGGTGCCCCGTATGGGAGAATTTCAGGGAAAGAGTGTATACAAAGGGATTGCCATTGGGCGAATCAAGGTCTACCAAAAGGATAAGATGCAGGTGAAACGTGTCAAAATACAGGAGCCTGAGGAGGAAAAGAAGCGATTTAAGGAGGCAGTC
>CAMAHO010000166.1 GCA_945834545.1 uncultured Lachnospiraceae bacterium
TGGACAAACCGTATATGGACGGGATGGAAAAAAATCTTTCTGAAATTCAGGATTTAGCAAAAGAACTGAGCAGACTGGGGCCCAGATACAGCATAATTACAGGAGTCGTCTTTTCTGATGATGAAATCGGGTCCCTTTGCTATGATAAAGAAACAGACCGTTTTACAGAGGCAAGGGCAAAACGATACCCTAAAAGTTATCATGGAACCGGGGATTTGTTTTCCTCCGTTTGTATTGGAAATCTTGTTTTAGGTGAAACCATTGAGAAGGCTATGAGTCAGGCGGCAGATTTTGTTTCCAAAGCTATAGACGAGACCGTTGGAGATGAGACCCATACTTATGGTGTTCATTTTGAGAAGGTATTAGCGAAGTCCGTTGATAAGTGATCATAAAAATTGCGTGAATTACCAATTATCAACAAGAATAAAGTCGCCAGCAGGTAAACCAACGGAAGAAATCGTTTGGACTACCAAACGGCGATGTAAAATAAGCCACCAGCAGGTAAGCCAACCAAAGAAACAGGTTGAATTACCTACTGGCGGCGTAAATAGTAGCGCTGGTAGTTTACAACTCGATCACGACCTGATCGTCGGCAGCTACGGCAAATGGTCCGGGGATGACTGTCGTATCCCTGTGGTTGCCAAGATAGTCCGTGTTGAAGAGAATATCGGAGCCGTCCGGATTTTCAAAGCGCTCCTCGGGTTCAAAGGCCATACCCAAGGTATCAGAGGAAATCATCTGTACCCGGAAGTCTTTTATCAAATCATAAAGATTGGTTTCCAACACTAATTTCCCGTCTTGTTCCTTTAGGTCAATTCTGACAGCACTGTCAGAATCTACGAATTTATGAGCTTCCTTTCGGCAACTCAAAGAGCCTGCCAGATAGGCATTTCCGTCAACCCACACAGGAAGGGAACGGAAGTGATAAGGCTCAATTTTTTTCATATCCGGCACATCGCTGTCCATATCAAAATAGGAAATCCATTCCTCGTAGGTAGGATATTCATCAAAGACATGGGTACCCACCTGACGATTTTCCGTATAGAACACATCTTCACTGTCGCTTCGGATAGAAACCTCATCAGCCGGCCATCTCTGTACGAAAATATTATTATAGAAGCGGTCGTCTCCGTGAAGAATGGTCATAAAGCCCATTACTTCGGTGCGATGAGGAATGTGATACGGGGTGTAGCGCTGTCTTAGATTTCCCTCTACCATGGAATCGCAGCCACTGCCCACACAGGTAAAGGCACCACAAATCAGGTTGTGAACCATAGCAACTCCTTCCGTAGCCATGCGAAGGGATACTTCGGAAAGAAGGATATTATTATCAATCAAGGTAGGACCATGGCCAACCTCTACGAAAATATCCTGACTCATCATGCCACCCTTTAGGGGCTCTGCGAAATCCGGCTTCTGGTTGTTGTACAGAAGATTCTGGCTGATGCGAGTTCCCTGGGCTTCCCAGTCGGTCCATATGCCCATAGTGCAGTCGTGAATATGATTGCGGCGCATGATAACATCGATGGCAGCGTGAAGCTTGATGCCGGAGATTTCCGCACCGCCCAGCTCCATCATATTGTTGATGTGATGAATGTGGTTGTCCTCAATAATGGAGAAGACACAGCCCATACGACCGATAATACCGCCCTGTTCGCAATGGTGGATATTGTTGCGGCGGATGATGTGGCTGCCCACCTTTTCCTTTACCCAGCCGTGATACTGACCACGACAAACCGCATCGCGCTCCATCTGAGTCGGACTCTTCACATGCTTGTAGGTAAAATAGTGATTGTTTTCAGGGTCCAGGTATTTGCCAAGACCGATGCCGGAGCATTTGCTGTTGGAGATATCACAATCCTCAATAATCCAGCCCTTGGACCAGTGAGGACCAATCATACAATTCTGGTAAGCGGCAGGAGGAGCCCAATTGGTGGCAGCCTTCGTGATGGTAAAGCCGTGAACCGTGATATAGCCGATACCGGTTTCCCGTGGTACAAAGCACTGCTCTCGCACATTCATTTCCACCGTCTCCTGATTGGGGTCAGCCCCCATGAAGTTAGCGTAGAATACCGTTCTGTTGCCTTCCTGCTTTGCAAACCACTTTAACCTGGAAGCCTCCGGTTCCCAGGAGCAGGGATACACCTGGCCGGCTATAACCTCCTCAATGGAAGCTGCCTCATAGAGCATCTTGTCATTGAGATAAATGGCTCCGGTATGTTTGGTTTTTCCGGCAAAATACCAGTCGCCGTAGACAAAGGTGGTATAGGGGTTGAAATCGCCAAACACAGAATTGTCTACGCTGGTGGTCCAAATGGTTTCGTAAGGAACCCAATTCTTTAATTCCTCCGCCCCGGTTATGACAGCTCCTAAAGGCGTGGTGCTGGTGTAGGTGATTCTCGCATTCTCTTCTCCGGCATGAACAGGGCTTACATATTCCCTGTAAACTCCGGGAGCAACCAAAACCTCGTCTCCGGGCAGAGCCACATCTGCTGCCTGCTGAATGCGCTTAAAGGGCTTTTCCTTTGTCCCGTTGCCATCCAATACCGCATTGGCATCAACATAATACTTCATAAGGTCGTCCTCCTTGTTTCTTTCTTCTTATTCTCATCATAAACGAAATTAATATAAAAGCAATAGAAATTCACTTGTAAAAACGGTTTTCACTATGATATGGTTGTACAGGTTTGAAAAAAGGAATGTGCGAGTATTATTGTTGGAATAATTCCTCTAAGAGAAATGTCGGCTACCTATGTTAAAGAGATGAAACCAGACGAATTATCCCGGAAAAGCTCGTGCTTCTCAGTCCCCCCCTCTTCCCGAGAAACCTGAATTTTCGGGATAATACGATTCTGGTTGGATATACTATAAGAAACGTTCCCCCGAATTTCTTTCGGGAGAGAAACGAAAAGTATGATGAAGGAGAAATATTATGAAAAGAAGATGGTTAGCTTGCCTGCTTGCAGTAAGCATGGTACTTGCGCTGGGCGCTTGTGGCAACAAGGAGAACAATGCTGATGCAGGCAGCACAGAGAGCAGTGTGGAAAGCTCAGTTGAGGAAGGCAATACCGTACCTTCCGTAGAGGAGACGGTAGACAGTACAGCGGAAAATGAAGCGGAAAGTCCCGCCCAGGATGTACAGGATGTGGAGACAATCGGTACCATCATCAAAAATGATTTCCAGACAATTGTAGCGGAAAATGAGGGCTTGACAGCGGAAGAGATTGCAGCAAAAATCTGTGAAAATGAAAATCTGGTAATCAACCCTGTGGCAATGAAGGTGGATCCCGGTTTGCTTTCCGGATTTGACAATTTTGAGGTAAAGGGCTTCCGTGACGGAGCAATCTTTGCCCCTATGATTGGTTCCATTCCTTTTGTGGGATATGTTTTTGTGATGGAAGAGGGCACAGACATCGATGCATTTATGAATGATTTAAAGGAGAACGCAAATTTAAGCTGGAACATTTGTGTGACTGCTGAGGATATGGTTATCGACAGAGCAGATGACAAGATTCTCTTTGTGATGTGTCCGCTCTCCTTTGAATCCTAAAAGTAAACAAGCCTACGAGAAGAACGAGCTTTGGCTCGTTCTTTTTATTGTTATCCTATTTTACAAGTATTTCTTTTGCCTGCTGTGTTATACTATCTTGGAGAAGATAATTGGGGGGTTACCTGTATGCTGTTTTCCAGTATTCCGTTTTTGTTTTATTTCCTTCCTGCGGTAATAAGTCTGTACTTTATCGCACCCAAAAAATTAAAGAACGCAGTCCTTTTTCTGTTTAGCCTTCTTTTTTACGCCTGGGGAGAGCCCAAAAACGTGGTATTTATGTTGGCGGCAATTCTCCTGGGGTATGTCTGCGGATTGCTCATGGAGAGGGCAGAAAAGCCCGGAGAAAAAAAGATTTGGCTCATCCTATCCATAGTGGGCTGTCTTGGCATGCTGGGATATTTTAAGTATGCAGGCTTTTTGGTGCAAACGGTGAAAGAGGTGAGCGGGTGGCCTCTGAATGTACCTCAGATTGTCCTTCCCATAGGAATCAGCTTCTATACCTTTCAAATCCTAAGCTACGATATTGATGTGTACAGAAAGCAGGTGCCCGCCCAGCGAAATCTCCTGGATTTAGCCACCTATGTGGCCCTCTTTCCCCAGCTGATCGCAGGACCTATCGTGCGATACAGTGATGTGAATGAACAGCTTAGAAATCGCAAGCTAAGTCTGGACAAGCTGTCCTATGGGGTTGGCAGGTTTCTTATCGGCCTTTCCAAGAAGGTTCTTCTGGCCAACCAATTAGGAGAAATCGGCAATTTGTTCCGACAGGCCTCAGAGCCTTCTGTGGCCTATTACTGGCTTTATGCCATTGCTGCCACATTGCATATCTACTTTGATTTTTCCGGTTACAGTGATATGGCAATCGGTCTTGGGAAGGTGTTCGGCTTTGATTTCCCGGAGAACTTTAACTACCCTTACATTTCTTCCAGCATAACGGAGTTTTGGAGAAGATGGCACATTTCCTTAGGAAGCTGGTTTCGGGATTATGTCTATATTCCCTTAGGGGGAAACCGTGTGGGTAAGCTTAAGTGGTTTCGCAACATCCTTATCGTATGGGTGCTGACAGGCT
>CAMAHO010000167.1 GCA_945834545.1 uncultured Lachnospiraceae bacterium
GCACTGCTGTCTTCCACAGAGAATTCGGCTGTGTAATCACGTAAATAGAAACGTCAATGCGTTAACAAACTGATTAACAGTAATAGACGAAAAGCTGTGGTCTGAGTCACCTCATACCAGTCAAAGCTGTAAAAAAATAGGTACAGATCCACAGTGCCTTTTCAAAATATATCAGAGATGGATTGAAATACCCAGTGATAACTGGGAGAAAGGGAATGATCCAATTACCATCTAAGATAATTGGATTATACGTGACAAAATGAAGAAGAATAATGATAATAAAAAAATGCTTGCCAATGAGACACTCTACAAAATTCTACAATGGCTTCCTATTTTTGTGTCCGCAGTATTCTTCATCATTAATGTTTTGAAGAAGAATGTTTTGGCAATCCTTGTCATAGGTCTGTGCCTGTTGGTATTTACAGCAATTATTGTCATAACCAAATGGAAGAAGGTTCCTCTTTATAAACAGGAATTTATTGTCTCCATGGCACTTCCCACATTGGTTTTTATGATTTCGTTGTTCAGTGGAGAATCCTACAGCGACGACTTCCCTATGATGTTGGCAGTCCTGGGATTGTCAGGATTATTTTTGGAACCCAGGATTACCCTGTCCCAGGTTATTTTAACAGATGTGTATTTTGTGCTTATGTATCTGATTCATCCCCAGAAAGCAGGAGAACTGTCTCAATATATTCTTTGTATGGCGTGTTATGTATTGGCGTCTGTATTGTACCTTCAAGTCATTAAGAGGGGACGAGCCTTCATTGAAATGAGTGTACAGAAGGCAACGGAAACGGAAAAACTATTAGATTCCATTCGAGAGATGGGAATAGAATTGAACAATGATTTTGAAATCTCTTCTCGGAAGATTGAGATGAAGACAAAAGGCTTGCGGGAGGAATCCCAGTCCATTGCAAGAGATGCCGGCTTGGTGTCAGAAAGCTGTGGTGGGGCTCAAGATAAAATTGTTGAGACCAAGAATCAGCTGGCGCAGTTGGACGAGGGTGTGAAACACTTTGAAACCACACTCCTGGACAATCAAAAAAATATGGAACATATGAGTGAGCAGATGGAAGATGTAGGAGCGGTGATTTTGGAATCGGGTGAAGTATTTAAGAACCTGGAAGAGCAGATGCAGGAAATTGCAGGAGTGGCAAAACAGATTAATGATATAGCCTTTCGTTTGACAATACTTTCTCTCAACGCAGCTGTGGAATCAGCGCATGCCGGAACTTATGGTGCGGGATTTGAAGTGGTCGCTTCAGAGATGCGCTCCTTGTCAGAGAACAGTGCTGGTTTCGCTGATAAAGTAGCTGAATTAGTAAAGGATTTATTGAAAAAAGTCGACAAAGCTTCCGGACAGATAGAAGAAAGTCAAGACGCTTTTGCTCTTACGAAGGATGTTATGAATGGTCTGGTAGAAAGCTTTAACCGTTTGAATAATCAGTTTATAGAACTGCATGAGAATATCCAAAGACAGAATAGCAATGTAAATCAGATTGACAACATTTTCATAGATTTAGGAAATAAGGTTTCAGATATGTACAACAGTTCATTAGCAAACCAGCAGGCGGCAGAAGATATCGCTGATGCTATGGTGGAATTTAGCGGAAATGTGGAAAGTATTGTTAAGAACACCCAAAGCATATAAATTGTTAATGGTGTTGTGTGAGATGGGAATCCGGTAAGGGAGGCTCTTAATTCGGAGCCTCCTGCCTGAGGATATTTTTTCTATTCTTGTATGAATGTTTATCTCAACGATTTAAAATATAATTTCTAAGCTGAGGGCACATAATAAAGGCATAAAGCTTACCCTCTTTCTGCACAAAGAGGAACTGTCTGTAAGTCTGATTGCAGACAGAGTGAATAAGAATGTAAATCACATCATCCGTTGTCCCTTTAGACTCAATCTATTTTAATCCTAATATTTCCAGTGCTGGTTTTGATTTCACATTTGCCCCCGGTGGTTGTCTTTGGCACATTGATTTTACCGGTGGCAGTTTCTGTGATGAACACCTTATCACTAAGCAGACTTCCCGAAACATTTCCGGTTTCCGTTTCAATGTAAATCTCTGCAGCGTCGCATCCATTTAACTCTACATTGCCGGTGCTTCTGCGAATGGAGCATATTTCCGTGGTCAGTACAGTATGTAAGGAGATATTTCCTGTACTTCCGCTAGAAGATAGGTTTTTGCAAGTAATATTGGTCATAATTGTATTTCCTGTTGATACATTGACTGCCATATTGTTGCTGCAGTTTACATTGGCAGCGGTTATTTTACCGGTAGAAGTGGAGAGGTTCATAGTGTCTGCAGAGATATTCTCCACATTGATATGGCCGGTACTTAAGGAAACAGCAACATCTTTGAAATGTAAGCTTTCCAGCAGTTTCACTTTACCTGTGCTTCCTTTGACAAGAAGAGAAGAGTATTCCGTTTTCGGAAGGTAGATTGTTATGCTCGGTGCACCGAAGTCAATCATGCCAATGTAATCATACCAGAACCTTTCATCAACCATTTGGATATATAAGGTATTCTCCTTTACGGAGACGGAATGCTTCGCCCTTTCCTTTTCATAGCATTCCACTTTGCATATTCCGTCGTCGGACAACGCAAATATAATATTTGCTGTGTCTGTGCCTATGGACAGATTGTTGAAATCATCGCTAATTTCATAGGAGTTACTGATGTATTTCCCTGTGCTCAGCGTGGTGAAGTCCCATTTTTGTATTGACATGACCACAGAAAACAGAATCATACCGACCACCAATAGAGAACCTGCAATAATCAGTGCTATTTTTGTTGTCTTTCTCATTACACTTCCTCCTTTAGAAAGCAATTTTTAATCCATAGAGTAATTTTCTTAGTGAGTTGTAGGATACCCTTTGTTGCCGCCTTGCATCCGTAGTATGCAAAAATGGACAAGCCGGCGCAAACAATTCCTACGGCAAGCATAGCGATTCCGGCAAGGATGCTACCGATGCAAGCAAGTCGAATGCCTGCGATAAGACCGGCGGACACGCAACAAACCAGTGAAGCAAAAACAGCCCACATAGAAATAAGTAAGGACCATACTACAACATAAAGGGAAAACATTACGGCGATAACGGCGAACCCTAGGGAAAGCCATATGGGAGAGCCAAGGGCCAAAAGGATGATTTCCCATACTTTTAGCTGCCGTTTGGGTTTGATTCTCTCCTTTGCAATTTTGGCAAGAGGAATATCTGCCACTGCCTGCGCAACGATTTCGTCTATAGCACCCGCTGCCAAAACCGCTTCCTCCTCCGAAAGACCTTCTTCTATTCGGTCGTCTATCATTTCACTGTAAAACATGGAACGCTCCTCAATATCATCCTGGGGCAATCCGGACAATCCTTTGCGCAGCTGCGCAAGAAACTCTTGTTTAGTCATTCTTATTCTCCTCCTTTGTTACGAATCGATAGATAGATAGGATTTCTTCCCATTCCACTTTGAAATCTTCAATACGTTTCAACCCCTCAGGGGTAATATGATAGTATTTCCTGAGTCTGCCGTCGTGCTCTGCCGTCCGTACAGTCAACATATTTGCAGTTTCCAGGCGTTTCAGAATGGTATATAAGGTCGATTCAGACAGTTCAATATACGGCTTCATGTCTTTGATAATCTTGTAGCCGTAGGAATCCTGGCTCTTAATCGCTGCCAATACGCAAACATCTAAGAGGCCTCTTTTCAGCTGAATGTCCATAGGATACCTCCTTTCGTGTGATACATCGTATTACGAAGTATATGTTTTGTCAAGAAGTATTTTGTAGGGCATAATATAAATAGGCAGTTCCCAATAGGTGTGGTAAAATGCTACTGAAAGTAATTTCAGTATTGTACAAATCAGAATTGGTGGATGAAATGAATTCTCCTATTTCGGGATTATAAAGTTTATGGAGATAGAGAAATTCGATTTTCCCACGGAAAGAGATTCTTATCAAAAATATATTGATAGAGTTTGGAGGTACCACTATATGAATAGAAACAAAGAAGCGTGTCATTGCAGAAATGTGACATATGGAATGATTGAGGATGCTATAAAAAATGGTGCTCAGACACTTCTGGAAGTACAAGACGCAACCGGAGCCGGAAAAGGCTGTGGCCAATGTAAGGAATTTTTGAACTATCTGATAAGGGATATCAAAGAAGAAATGAATCATCAGTAGACAGGAAGAGTGCCGAATGTAGATCAAAAGCAAACAAAATTAGTATAGTCTATAAAAGAACACTTGTACAGAAAAAGGAGGATGAAACATTTTGGCCTTAGCGCAAAACCGTCAATTTTTACTTGCTTTTATTATATCTCTTTGTTATAATCATTTCAAAGCATATATTCTTTGGTCCTGGCAAGTATTTGCCATTTCTCATTTCGAAAATCATTCGATGAATTCTATGCTTTTAATTCCAATCAAAACAGCAGCATAGTGTCAGGAATGATGAAGAGACCTCTTGTTTTTGTGCACTATGTGGAACAGGAGGACAAATGAAGAAAAATCGATCGGAGGCGATAGCGGTGAGTATATTTGAATATGATGAAGAAAAA
>CAMAHO010000168.1 GCA_945834545.1 uncultured Lachnospiraceae bacterium
AATTCAGCAGAAATCTTTTACACTGGAGAGTAGAGCAAGAGTGAAGTGCTACTGATATGAGAGATTTAGGCAGAAATCTTTTACACTGGAGAGTAGAGCAAGAGTGAAGTGCTACTGATATGAAGGAATTTAGCAGAAATCTTTTACACTGGAGAGTAGAGCAAGAGGGAGGTGCTACTGATTTGAGGGATTTGAGCAGAAATCTTTTACACCGAGCCTGAGCGCAAGAGTAAGGTGCTACTGATTATGGAGATTAAAGCGGAAATCTTTTACGCCGAGAAAAGGAGCAGGGTAAAAAGTTAAGGAAAGTGTTTGAATTACTTACTGGCAATGTATAATAGCTAAGGAAAACGTTCGAATCACCCACTGAATACATTAAACAAGTTGCCAGTAGGTAAAACAGTTAAGGAGAGTGCTCAAATTGCCAACTGTCGATATTAAACAAGCTCCTGGTAGGTAAAACAACTAAGAAAAGCGCTTGAATTACCTACCAGTGATATAAAATAAGTCGAAGTGTAAAAGTAAGTACCAAACAACAATCCGCAAACAAAGTATAGCCAACACCCTCAAACAAATTCAAAATTGAAATACGAAAATGAAAGTTGTATCATAGAACCAAAACATTTTAGGAGCATACCTATGTCAGATTCCCAAAAAGCACAACAAGCACAAAAAACACAAAAAACACAAAAAACACAAAAAACACAACAAACACTATCCTTCTGGTTCACAATCCTGGCCACAGTAGGAGTGCTGGCACTGCTTATCCTGCTTGGCGTCACAGATAACGCAGCAGTGATACAGACCAGAAAAGAGAACGGCTTTACCCGTGTGGAGAACTATACTTGTCAGGAAATAGCAGATGCCAATGCCCCCATAGGCGTCCGAAAGGAATATACCTTTACATTGGAGGACAACATTGCCACTGACACAACCCTTGCATTCTATACAGTCCACCAGTATGTAGAGGTATGGCTGGGGGAAGAGAAGGTATTTTCCAGAATGCCTTCCGCAGATAACCATATGATAAAGACGGTAGGCAGTAATTGGACCATGCTACCACTCTATCGGGAAGATGCCGGGAAGGAGGTTCGCATCGAAATCACGCCGGTGTATGAGAACTTTCGTGACAGACAGGTGGACTTTCTTATAGGCTCTGAGCTCGCCATATACAAGGACCGCTTATTCAAGGATTTGCCACAGCTGGTGTTAGGCATTATGGCAGTCTTTATCGGCGTC
This sequence comes from uncultured Lachnospiraceae bacterium, assembly GCA_945834545.1. Lineage (GTDB taxonomy): Bacteria > Bacillota > Clostridia > Lachnospirales > Lachnospiraceae > Acetatifactor. The sequence goes on from CAMAHO010000168.1 coordinate 1,240, forward strand.
GTGTTTGCCTGCGTGTCTTGCTATACGGTCCATAAAAAGAAGAGAGGGAAGAACCTCCTTGCGCTGGGGATTTTCTCCACCATGATGGGCTTCTGGAGATTGACAGATACAAGGTTTACCCCATTTCTGCTGAAGGACAAACCGGTTCTCCTATTCTATGTGTCCGTTACCATGCTCATGCTTGGAATGATACCGTTAATGAAGTGGATAGAGGGCTATTTTACCCAAAAGAGCAGAAGGATACTGGATTCCTATTGCATAGGTACTGCTTCTCTATGTCTGGCACAGCTCCTCCTTCAATTCCTGGGGATATGGGATATCAGGGAAACCCTCATTGTGACGCATATGGCAATAGGCGTGGGAGCAGTCCTTGCAATCGGTGTTGTGATATACGAACGCATCCAGTTTCCCAAAAAGACAAAGCTGCTTTTAGGAAACAGGTTGCCCCTTATCTGCCTTACAGGTGTGCTGGCCGATGTGATAGCCTTCTATGTCAAGGGGAATTCCTCCGGCCTTATGTATTCCCTGTTTGCCTTTCTGCTCTATGTTGTATTTATGGGTATTTCCACCATACATAATTATAGTCAGCAGGAGCTGGAGCTTGCCGAGAAGGAAAGACAGCTTGCGGAAAAAGACAGGGAGCTGGCAGAAGACGAAAGAAAGCTGACCGACAGGCGTATCGCCTCCATGATGAGCCAGATTCGTTCCCATTTTATCTTCAATGTCCTCGCCACAATCAGCACCTACTGCAAAATCGACCCAAAGAAAGCAGACAACGCACTGGTGCGTTTCTCCAGATATCTGCGGAAAAACATCAGCATCATAGAGGAAGAGGGACTGATTGATTTTGCTGTGGAGCTGGAACAGCTGGAGGACTATATTGCCCTAGAGCAGCTACGGTATGAGGACAGGATACGCTTTGAAAAGCAAATAGAAACCAGCAGCTTTGAAATCCCGCCCCTGACCATACAGCCCCTGGTGGAAAACGCTATTAAGCACGGCTTGATAGAACCTGGAAAAAGCGGAACAATCGGGTTACACACCAGACGAAACCCAGGCTGTGTGGAGATTACCGTCACAGACAACGGCATTGGCTTTGAGCCAAAGGAGTGCGAGAAGGAGAAGTCTGTGGGCATCCGCAATGTGCGGTACCGCCTGGAACACATGGTAGGGGGTAGGCTTGCGATAGAAAGTGCTCCGGGAGAGGGCACCAAGGTAACCATAACCATACCCACGGAGGAGACGAGAACATGAAAGTGATTTATGTGGATGATGAAGAACTGTTGCTGGAAAACTTCCGTCTGACCGCCAAGGAGTTGCCCAGAATCGACACACTTCATACCTTTCAAAGCGGGGAGGCGGCTCTGTCCTGGGCAAGAGAACAGCCGGTGGATGTGGCATTCCTGGACATCGAGATGCCTGTTATGAATGGAATCGAGCTGGCAAGGCGGCTCAAGGAGGTGGATGAAAATATCCGGATTATCTTTGTGACAGCCTTCGAACAGTACGCCCTGCAGGCCTTTGGAGTGGATGCCGTGGGATATCTGTTGAAGCCCTATCTCAGCGAGGACATTGATAAGCAATTAAAAAAAGCCTTCTACATCAAAAGCATTCCAAAGAAAGAAATCCAGATACAGACCATGCCGGATTTGGTGATAAAGGTGAATGGAGAGCAGCTAAAGCTTGGAAATACAAAGCAGGAAGAGCTTATGGCACTTCTCATTGACCGGGGCGAAAGCGGAGTCACAAAACGGGACGCCATCCAGTGTCTCTGGTTAGGATATTCCAGTGACAGCATCTATTGGACCACTATGTCAAGGCTGAAGGCCATCCTGGAGCAGGCAGAGATAGGTGACATCCTTGTCAGCAATGGACAGAGAAAATACCTCAATACAGACAAGGTGGAATGCGACTTATATCAGATGTTACAGGGTGATGCAGATGCGATAGAAAGCTATAAGGGCAAGTATCTGACACGATTTCCCTGGGCAGAGGAGCGAAATGCGCAGCTGCGCAGGATAAAAGAAGAAAGAAAACCGTGATGGAGGAAGTAGCGGTATAACAAGGAAAACCGGTAAAAGTGTAAGGGTTGTGTAAGGGTTTTGTAAGGGCATTTATGATACAATGACAGTGTCTGTAAATGTATTGACGGAAAACCTTAGGTTTGATACATAAAACGGAATGTGTGGTATGCAGTACATTACAGGCGGCAGAAGTCGCCGATGGTGTACTGCTTTTTCTATTTCCGAGCAGAAAACACAACAAAAATAATAGATGCGGAAGATAATATCCTACCGGAAACGCAGAAGAGAGGAGAGGAATCTTATGAAAAAAAGCGGAAAGAGACTAACAAAGAGGCTTGTGTCATTCCTGATGAGCTTTGCTATGGTTATGAGCTTGGTGGTGATTGCGGAGCCCATGAGGGTAAAGGCAGGAGTATCGGGCGGAGGATTTTCCATAACTGATCCGAGGAGGGTAGAGGGATCCAGTTGGATTATATCTAATTTACAAGAATGGAAATACATTTCTTTTATTGGTAATTTTTCTTTTTCTACAAGTAATAGCTCTGTTAGTTTATACATTGATGGAACAAAACAAACTTATACTCCTCCAGTTAAAGAAGGTAGCAGTGGAGAGTTTCGGAGCTGTGGAACAAATGGAAAACTATTTTACTCATATTATGATAGTAGTTCTAAAACTTATTATCTGGATGAGATTAAGAATTATACGATAACTTATAAAACCTATTCGGGATCATCAACTTCTGAAACTTATTACAAATACTACAAGCGTGACAATAATCCTGCCGATACAGTTTATGTAAATTCCAATAATAGTACTTATTCTCTCAAGACGAATACAACTGCAACGGGTTACACATATGGCTGGTACACTTCTCAATCAGGAGGTACCAATATAACAAGTATCAGTAGTATATCTGGCACAACAACACTTTATGAGCAACGAACCCCAAACACTTATAGTGTAAAGTATAACATAAATCTTCCCCGATGAAGCGCGAAAACGGAAGAATTTTCGCAGAAAATTCTTTTTCCTCTCACACAGAGTCCCAATCAGCGGGTCTTGCGGAAAAAACGGTAGCGCAACACATGCTCATAGGCCCAGCAGATCCTCCCCAGCGCAATGTCAAAGGCCACAAATACCGCGTTGCCCATCAGCCAGGTAACAAACAGTGTGGCACTGCCGAACGCGCCCATCTCCTCCAGGATCTCGGTCAAGCCGAACAGGTTGATGATGATCCAGTAGCTGGCCACGATCGCCGCGTTAAAAACGCAGAATTT
>CAMAHO010000169.1 GCA_945834545.1 uncultured Lachnospiraceae bacterium
ATAAGGAGAATAACACAATGAAAATTGTTGTATGTATTAAGCAGGTTCCTGATACCAAGGGCGGCGTTAAGTTCAATCCTGATGGTACACTGGACAGAGCTGCTATGATGACTATTATGAATCCTGATGACAAGGCTGGCCTTGAGGCAGCTCTCCGTTTGAAAGATCAGTATGGTGCTGAAGTAACTGTTATCACTATGGGACTTCCTAAGGCTGAGGATGTTCTTCGTGAGGCAATTGCTATGGGCGCTGACAAGGGTATCCTTGTTACTGACAGAGTTCTTGGCGGTGCAGATACCTGGGCTACCTCCCAGACACTTGCAGGTGCTATCCGCAACTTAGAGTATGATTTGATCATCACCGGTCGTCAGGCTATTGATGGTGATACCGCACAGGTTGGTCCTCAGATTTCTGAGCACCTTGGAATCCCTGTAATCTCTTATGCACAGAAGATTGAGATTGAGGGTGACAGCGTTATCGTTGAGCGTCAGTATGATGACAGATATCATGTATTAAAGGCAAAGATGCCTTGTCTTGTAACTGCTCTTGCAGAGTTGAATGAGCCCCGTTATATGACACCCGGTGGTATCTTTGATGCGTGCGATGCTGAGATTACCGTATGGGGCAGAGCAAACCTTGTAGATGTTGAGGATTCTAACCTTGGTCTTAAGGGATCCCCTACTCAGATTGCAAAGGCTTCCGATAAGGTAAGAAAGGGTGCCGGCGAGAAGGTTACCCTGGATGCAGCAGAAGCTGTTGATTACATTGTTGACAAGTTGAAAGTAAAGCACGTTATCTAATAACGTATTTACTTTGTGAAAGATAGTATTGGAGGATAAATCAACATGAATTTAGAAGAATATAAGGGCGTATATGTCTTCGCACAGCAGGTAGACAATGAAATCAATAGCATTGCCTTCGAACTCATCGGCAAAGGAAAAGACCTTGCTGCTGATCTGGGCACTGAAGTAACTGCTGTATTGGTTGGTAGTGATGTAAAAGGCTTAGCTGATGAATTGGCTGCATACGGTGCTGACAAGGTTATCGTTGTAGATGATCCTGAGCTTAAGGAGTACAGAACCGAGCCTTATGCACACGCACTGGCTTCTGTTATCGAGAAGTACAAACCTGAAATCTTTTTGGTTGGTGCTACTGCAATCGGCCGTGACCTTGGTCCTCGCGTTTCCGCAAGAATCCATACAGGTCTTACTGCAGACTGTACCCAGCTTGAGATTGGTGACTTCCCTATCAATCCAATCCCCGGTAAGGAGCAGAAGCACAATCAGCTTCTTATGACTCGTCCTGCATTCGGTGGTAACACAATCGCTACCATCGCTTGTCCTGACTTCCGTCCTCAGATGGCAACCGTTCGTCCCGGTGTTATGCAGAAGAAGGCTAAGATAGAAGGCGCAAAGGCAAATGTAGAAGAGTTCAATCCCGGCTTCACTCCTGATAACAAGTATGTAGAAATCCTTAAGGTTGTTAAGGCTGTTTCTGATACTGTAGATATTATGGATGCTAAGATTCTCGTTTCCGGTGGTCGTGGTGTTGGCTCCGCAGAGAACTTCAAGCTTCTGGATGACCTGGCTGCAGTGCTTGGCGCTACCGTATCCTGCTCTCGTGCAGTAGTAGATGCAGGTTGGAAGTCCAAGGATCTTCAGGTAGGTCAGACAGGTAAGACTGTTCGTCCTAATGTTTATTTTGCAATCGGTATTTCCGGCGCTATCCAGCACTTAGCTGGTATGGAAGAGTCCGATATCATCATTGCTATCAACAAAGATGAGACCGCTCCTATCTTTGATGTAGCAGACTATGGTATTGTTGGAGACTTAAACAAGATTCTTCCTGCATTAACCGAGAGATTAAAAGCAGAGGTTGCTGCAAACAAGTAATTTCATACATTACAAGGTATACTGAAGGGTGGTGTGATTCGTCACACCACCCTATTTTGTTGGGTTAGGTATTGAAATTGTCTTTCCTTAAGCGAATGGAGGTAGGTTTACGGATATATGACTAAATTGGGAGTTCATAACCGTAGGCCTGGAGGAAGGTTTACGGTTAGGCAAAGGAAAAATGGGCTTGTAACCGTAGGCGAGGAAGGTGATTTACGGTTAGGATTTGGAAAACTAATTTTGTATCCGTAGGAATAGCGGAAATGTTACGGACAGAAATGAGATAAGTGGAAAAATAACCGTAAGGAAGAGAAAAATGGTACGGATAGAAATGAGATAAGCGGAATAATAACCGTAGGGAAGGGAGAGATTCTACGGATAGAAATAGAAAAGGTAGAAAATCATCTGTAGGAGATGAAGAAAAGTAGATTCAGCTTTGGAATTTGAGGTTTTTTAACAAACTTTTTTAATTTGTGATAGAATGTTGTCAGGGTTGACAGACCTTATGATGTTATTAACGACTTGTTTCGAATTTCGTACACACGAAAATCTTGTTAAACACAGTTATAGTACGAAAGGCACTAAGAATATAGAAAATGACAAGAATCATTCAACTGGAAGACTTGAATAGAAGAGAAGTTGCAGTTTATAAGGAGAGAAGTGAGATTCAGTTAGCTCGAATCTATGAACCTAATCCGGGATTGTTTATTGCAGAGAGTGCTAAGGTGATTGGACGAGCACTGGAAGCTGGTTACGAACCGGAATCTTTTTTGATTGAGACAAAGGAATTTGAGAATTTCCTATCAAAAACAAAGGAATTGGAGAATTTCCCGTTAAAAACAAAAGAACTAGAGGATTTTCCTTCAAAGAATCTTGCATCAGGGAATCATCTTTCGAAAAGGAAAGAATCAGAAAGTATTCCGGCAGAAAGCAAAGGAGCAAAAACCATTCTTTCAGAGAACCAGACATTACAGAATCACGAGAATAGTTTTTGGGACAAAGTAAGGGAAACACCGGTCTACACAGCGGATAAAAAAGTGCTGAAAGAGATTATAGGATATGAACTCACAAGGGGTATACTCTGTGCTATGAAGCGAAAGGAACTGCCTTCTTTGGAAGAGGTGTGCAAGGACAAAAGAAGGATAGCGGTTTTGGAAAATGTGCAAAATCCAACAAATGTGGGAGCAATCCTTCGCTCAGCGGCGGCTATGGGAGTGGAAGCTGTGCTTTTGACCTATGACTGCAGTGATCCTTTATACAGGAGAGCTATAAGAGTCAGCATGGGGAATGTGTTTTTGATCCCATGGACAGTGCTACCAAAAAATTTTCCGTGGATAGAGAGCTTACATAAAATGGGGTTCGCCACAGCGGCACTGGCATTAAGCGAGGACAGCGTATCGATTGATGATGAGGAACTGATGCAGGAACCCAGATTAGCCCTGGTTTTGGGGAACGAAGGCGAAGGCTTGCGTCAGGATACGATAGTGGCGTGTAACTATACGGTCAAGATTCCAATGGCAGCCGGGGTGGATTCCTTAAACGTAGCTGCGGCAAGTGCGGTGGCCTTTTGGCAGTTGTGCAGACCGGATTAATATGAAATAAGATGCATATCGCAAGTATATAACTGCTACGAATTCGTGTATGTATTAACAGACGCACTTTCGCTTGAATTGACCATGCACAGGTCTGCAAACACAATAGTTGTGGCGAATGCGAAATTTTGAAACATAGATAAATAACTCTCATTTCGAATCTGTACGCTCGCCAAGAGACGACGGTGCTACAAGGTCTGCATATAAACATACAAATCCGTATCAAGCACACAAATTCTGAAATATAGGAAAAATAAGGGGACTGGATTTGAAAAGAAATATTGATATAGCTGAAATATCAGATGGAAAAAGATACAAGGCACATGATATGGTGAAAGCAGATTGCTTAGGCTGCAAAGGCTGTTGCGATTGTTGTAAGGGTATGGGAAAGTCAATCGTACTGGACCCATACGACGCCTGGCGCTTGTCGAGGGGACTGGGGGTGCCCTTTGCTGCTTTGATTGACCAGTATGTGGAGTTAAGTGTGGTGGATGGAATCATTCTGCCGAATTTGCTGATGAAAGGTGAAACAGAGCAGTGTGGATTTCTAAACCCAGAAGGGCGTTGCCAGATACATAACTTCCGGCCGGGGATTTGCCGACTGTTCCCTTTGGGACGAATTTATGAGGAGGATGGCTTTTCTTATTTTTTGCAGGTGCATGAATGCATTAGGCCCCATGCAAAGATTAAGGTGGAGAAATGGGTAGATATACCAAATTATTCACAATACGAAAAATTTGTGTTGGACTGGCATACTTACCTAAATGCGATACAAGACGAATTGCTGCGTATGACAGAGGAAGAACAGAAGATGACCTGCATTCAACTGCTGAAGAGATTCTACCTTATGCCCTACGAAACGGAGGATTTCTACTCGGAGTATTATGGACGTAAATAGGACCACTGGGGACGGTAATTTCTGGCTTTTTTAGGACCACTGGGGACGGTAATTTCTGGCTTTTTTAGTGTCCCCCCTGGTCCAGCAGGCCATTATTTTGGGACAGAACCAAGGAACTGTACACCTGGACCAGGGGGGACACTAAAAAAGCCAGAA
>CAMAHO010000170.1 GCA_945834545.1 uncultured Lachnospiraceae bacterium
CTGCCTGGACCAGGGGGGACACTAAAAAAGCCAGAAATTACCGTCCCCAGTGGTCAGGCGATATCCTCAAACTGAGCCATATATAACTTGTAGTAATACCCCTTCTTCTCCATCAGCTCTGCAGGCGTTCCGGCTTCCAGAACCCCACCCTGATCCACATAGAAAATGCGATCTGCCTTCTGAATGGTGGAGAGCCTGTGCGCAATGACGAAGCTTGTTCTGCCCTGGAGCAGATGTTCTATTCCTTGCTGTACAAGCAATTCCGTCTTAGTATCAATGCTGCTGGTTGCCTCGTCTAAAATCAATATCCTTGGTTTGGAAAGCATGGTTCTGGCAAAGGCTAACAGCTGTTTCTGTCCTATGGACAGGGAACCACCTCGCTCCTCCAGTTCGGTGTCATACCCCTTCTCCAGCTGCATAATGAACTCGTGGGCATTGACAGCCCTGGCTGCTTCTATAATCTCTTCGTCCGTAGCATCCAGCTTTCCGTAACGAATGTTCTCCTTAATCGTTCCGGTGAATAAAAAGTTATCCTGTGTCATAACCCCCATCTGACTTCTCAGGCTGTGAATGGTAACCTCCTTCACATCTTTCCCATCAATACAAACAGCTCCTTCCTGTGCGTCATAGAAACGGCTGATTAGGTTTACAATGGTACTCTTTCCGGCACCGGTGGGCCCTACCAGAGCTATGGTTTCCCCCGGCTTGATGTCAAAGCTCACCTGCTGCAACACCTTGGTTTCCCCGTCATAGGAAAAGGTCACATTCTGAAAACTCACCGCTCCTTCAATAGGCGGCAGCTCCTGGGCATCCGGCAAAGATACTATTCCGGGCTTTGTATCCAACACCTCAAACACTCTGTCTGCTGCAGCAATATTGCTGACCAGCTGGTTGTAAAAGTTAGCCAGGTTTTGAATAGGCCAGAAAAACATATACAGATAGGAACCAAAGGCAAACATTTCCCCTACCGACAACTCCTCCAGTCCAATGCAAAATACCCCTCCCAGGTACAGGAATATGGTCCCCAGGGTGGCTGCAAGACTGATTAGCCCAACAAACTTATCCGAATAATAAATCGCCTTTAGGAATACCTGTCTGTGTTCTCCCACAAACTGATTGAAGCTCTCCAAGGTCTCCTCCTTGGCATCAAAGCTTTGTATGGTTTTTATCCCCGCCATATCCTCATGCAAAAATGCATTTAAGTTGGAGGATTTCTTGCGGAAGTCATTCCAGTGTTTATTTGCCCTGTTTTCGATATAAATTGTTGCTCCAATCATAATCGGCAAGGTCAGCATACTGAATAAGGCTAGTACCCAGTTCTTGCAAAGCATGATGATCGCTACGCCGATGACGGTACAGATATTGGGAGCTACAGAGGTAACAATGTTATTCAAAACATCCCTCAGGGAATTGATGTCTCCGATAATACGGGATAGGATTTTACCCGTAGGCCTGCTGTCAAAGAACGCAAAATCCAAGGTCTGAATATGGGAATACAATTCCTGTCTGATGTTAACCAGCACTCCGTTACACACCTTTGACATCACATACATGCGAATCTTATCTGCAAAGACCACCAGAAGATTCATCACGGTAACCGCGATTGCCAGCTTGTACAGCCCCTCCAGGTCTCCGTTCCTTATGTATTTGTCGATTGCCAGCTCCATAATAGTAGGGTTGATTAAGCCGGCAAACATGCTATACAGCATAACCAGCAAAACGCCGGCTACCTGTAATTTATAATCTTTCAGATAAGAAGCCAGGCGTCTCAGGGTTTCTATTTTCCCGTGGCCTACGGTATTCTCATCTGCTTTTGTAGAATTAATTGCCAAAATCTCATCTCCTTTCCAATACTCCCATATCGGAACTGTATACCCACCTTAGGTTGATACACAATTCCGATATGGGGGTCTATGCCCCATACTGTGACAGATAGGTCTCATAATACAGACCCTTCTGCCCCATGAGGCTCTCGTGAGTACCGCGCTCAGCAATCCTGCCTCGTTTTAACACCAGAATCTCATCTGCATATCGCACGGCACTGATGCGATGTCCCACAATGATTTTGGTGACGTCTTTAAGCTCTCTGAGCATTTTCTGTATCTCTTTCTCAGTCTCCACGTCCAAGGCAGAGGTTGCATCGTCAAAAACCAGAATCGGAGCCTTTTTCGCCAGCGCCCTGGCAATGCTGATTCTCTGCTTTTGTCCGCCGGACAGGCCGACTCCTCTCTCCCCGATTACGGTATCGTAGGTTTCCTCCAGGTTTTGGATAAATTCCTCGGCGCAGGCAGCCCTTGCAGCCGCTACGGTTTCCTTCTTGGAGATTTTACCCCTTTTCCCCAGGTTGATATTTTCTTCGATGGTGTCAGAAAAAAGGAAGACATCCTGTGCCACACAGGCAATAGAGCTTCTCACTGTGCTAAGGCTTAACTCCCGGATATCCACTCCATCCAGCTTAATACTTCCCTCCGTGACATCATACACTCTCTGCAACAGCTGAACGATAGAAGTCTTGCCGGAGCCGGTTTCTCCCATAATTCCCAAGGTCTGCCCCGGTTTCAGCTCCAAGTTAATGTCCTGTAAAATCTGCTTTTTCTCACCTCTTTGAAAGCCCACCTGCTCAAAGGTAATCTGCCCCTGTACAAAAGGTAGCTCCACCGGATGCTCTGCCTCCAAAACTGTAGGCTTTTCTGCATAAATCTTCTTCAGCTTTTTGTTGGAGGCCACAGCCTGAGAAAAACAGTTCGTCAGCCAACCCAGCATTTCCATAGGCCAGACGATGTTCATGGAATACTCCACAAGTGCGGATAACTCACCAATGGACATACTCTGCTCCACCACATAGTGACCGCCCAGCAGCAGGACGGAGATGGGCAGCAATTTAGTTACCACGGAAAAGACCGGGTAATATCTTACAAAGACCTTGGATTGCTTCATATTCAGGTCATAATACTTCTTGTTGTGGGACAGGAATTTCCTGATTTCAAAGTCCTCCCTGGCAAAGCTTTTCACCGTTCTGACACCGCCAAGATTTTCCTCCGCCACGGTATTTAGCACCGCATTTTCTTCACTGATGTCACCGTAAATCTTCCCCAGTGACCATTCCATGATGATTGCCACACTGCCACAAATTAGGATGGCTAAAATCGGAAGTAAGGTCATCTTCCAATTGAGCATTGCCATACTGACCAAAACCGCTATGGTGTGATAGATGACTTCGATTAAAAGCATCCCCACAAACCCGATGCCGTCCCAGATACGATCCACATCATCCTTTACACGGCTCATAATCTCGCCGGTGTTGGTCTTATCAAAGTAGCTTGCACTCAGAGACTGAATGTGATTGAATAAATCTCTTCTGATTTCAACAGAAATGGCATTGGCGGTTTTATCAAAGGTGTACTCCTTGACATATTGAAAAACAGCCTTGCCGATTCCAAGCCCGGCGAAAGCCAGCAAAACCCATAGAAAGGTTTTCAGGCTTTTCCCGATCAGTACATCATCCACCAGAATCTGAGTCAATCTTGGTGCAAACATATCCAGTGTCACAGCCATAAAAAGGGAAAAGATGGCAATCGCATATTTCCACTTATATTTCATAATATAGCTTGACAGCTTCTTCATAACTTCCTCCTCTCTCTCCGAAACCCCAGGGAATGCTGCAGGCTTATTCAAAACCAAATGTCTGCTGCGCAGCCGCTTGGTTTTGTTAGCTGTTTTTCACTCATAGAAACCTCCTGCTTCGCAGGAGTCGTCGCTTCGCGACTTATGTTTCTATTTCGTGTACGTTCGCTCAAAACCAAATGTCTGCTGCGCAGCCGCTTGGTTTTGTTAGCGAACTACAAAGAAAGGCCATGGTGAATTTCACCATGGCCTACAAGCAGCATAAATTCGCATCTATTCCTTATATGCAGAAACTCCCGGAGGTAAAAAACACATTGTCTATCGCTTTATTCTGTTTGAGTATTAATCTAAGCTTCGTCATCATGCTACCTCCTTTCTTACTTTTCAAACACTCAAGTTGTTTCATATACTACTCCAAATTTAGCTGTTCGTCAACCACAATATAAAAAATACTTGACATGCGATTCTATCTGTGTTGGGTCTATTTCTCGTTCAAATATAGCTGAACACGGTTCTGTATCAGCTCTGCTGTCTGGTTCACATCCTTTACGCCGTTGAAATAGTCCGCTGTCTCTTCGTCTATAATACCAACAATATGGGAATCCTCCGGCCATGGTCCAAGGCTATTCAGAAAACTAACATATTCCTCTAAATAACTCTCCCCATCTTCTCTGGTAAACGGATAAGCTCCTCCGCTATCTATCTGATACACCCATTTTTCGCTCCACTCATCCCAACATACACTGTCCCTGATGGCACACTCTACAGCAGGGACACCAGCTTCTATCTGTCTGAGGTTCTCAGAGTCCAACAGATATTCCAAGAAATCTGCGATTTCTTCTTGATACATTGAGTTTTTATTTACAGCCAGCAAACGACCGCTGTTCCAATACCCTACATATTCCTCCT